>NZ_VCNC01000011.1 GCF_006210265.1 Desulfovibrio sp. UCD-KL4C | reverse complement strand
GGTAATCTGTTATTCGATAGTAATGAAAAATTTGATACTTACATCGGGTTTGCCACAGGTTTAACAGATAAAGATACCGGACTTATCCACTTTGGACATCGTGAATACGATCCCACAATCGGAAGATTCATAACTCCCGACCCGATAGGTTTTGCTGGCGGAGACGTGGATGTTTACGGGTATTGTCTGGATGATCCTATTAATTTTTATGATCGGACGGGGCTTGAGGGGAAGAGTGAGAAAAACAAGGTACAAAGTTATAAAAAGGGTTCCATCACTGGCCTTGATATGCGTGAAGTTCTTAAAAAATATGGCAAAAAAACTATTCAGCAATAAAATGGGGAGGCGAAGGGCGGTCACGATTTGATGGGCCAAAGTATGCTAACTGGGGAGGAGGACTGTACAGCGGAGGTCTTAATGGAGGAAAAATAGGCTCGAAGGCACCTGTGGATAGCTCTGATGAGGCATATAAAAAACATGATCTCGAATACGAACGGATTAAAAATATGGACATCCTTGGAGATGTTAATAAGGTGCAAAAACAAAAAATTATGAAAGCTGACAAAGAACTCGTAAATGATCTTGAAAAGCTGAACGACGATCCGAGCAAATGGCAGAATCCTCCAAAAGAAAAAGATATAAAAGATGCAAAAAACTATAAAGACGCAGCTGAAGCTCTTTTTATAATAAAAAATTATGTTAGAAAATAAATATATAATTATACTTATGTGGATTATTATTGTACCAACATATTATTTGTTTAATTATCTATTCCATGTAGTACATGAACCGTTTACTTTCTTTATTGTTCCAATTTTACCATATTTATTTTTATTATTTATTTTTTTAAAAAGTAAACAAAAGAATAAGACAGAGTATTTCTTAGTAATTATACTAGGAATTGCGTGTTTCGCTCCAGGATTATTTTTACTATTCATTATACTTTGTTGGCTAATCAATGGATTTGCGCCATAAAATTTACACTCTTTTGATAAAATATAAAACTCCTCTCATAACTATTATTGAGAGGAGTTCAGTATATCCGATAAATTTACCGCCAGACTCTTTGATATAGATAACCGGACTTATCCACTTTGGACATCGTGAATACGATCCCGCAATCGGAAGATTCATAACTCCCGACCCGATAGGTTTTGCTGGCGGAGACGTGGATGTTTACGGGTATTGTTTGGATGATCCTATTAATTTTTATGATCGGACGGGGCTGTTTAAATTTGGAAAAAGGCGTTTAGGCGGGCTTGTTTCCAAAGAGAGTAAGGCCGGAAAAACTGCTAGAGCTATAACGAGACGTATTATTAAAATTTCTCCATTAGGTGGAATAGCTGTCCTTATAGGTGAAGCAAGCTCTGATAAAGTTGAGAAGATTCTCGATGAAGCGAATTTTGAGCTATATCATGAACACGGTTTCTATGAAGATGGTAGTGGGGATAATGTTGGTTTCTTTAAAGGTGGTACAAAAGATAATGGAAATATTGATCCAGAAGAATATCCGCTTATTGGAAACATAAATAAAAAAAAGAACAACAGTCAGGACTATGCTGATAGACTGCGTAAAAGATATGAAGAATTAGAACTCTGATAATTCAGGAAATATTATTGAATTCAACAGAATGCTAACCGATTACAACTAACTGCGTATGTTAAATTTTCTTTGCTGTATTGGAAAAATACTATTTGTCCGTGAATGGTTGACAACTCCTTTTTTTGGGTTATTTTTCTAGTAATACGAAAAAAATCAGGAGGTGTCTTATGGTCATTGACTTAGGCTCAGTTTATAGCTTCCCATATGAATTTGACAAAGTTTTTAATGAAGTCTTCAATCCGCAACAGTATAAACGAAGAAAAACATCATATCCTCCTATAAATATCGGGGAAGATGAAAATAATGTTTATGTGCATGCAGAAATGCCCGGTTTGGCGATTGAAGACATGGACATTGCGATCACTGCAAAGGATCTTGTAATCAAAGGTGAACGTAAGCTACCTGAGGGAAGATATTTTCGTCAGGAAAGGCCTTCAGGGGTCTTTCAGCGGATAGTTTCGATTAATACTTATGTTGATGTCGATAAGGTCTCTGCGTCGATTAAAGATGGTGTCCTTAAGATAGTAATGCCTAAGGCCGGTTCACCTGTCCCTAAAAAAGTCGCTGTAGAAGTTGAATAAGGGGGGTCTCATGAGTAACGATAGAATTATATCTGACAAAGAAATGGAGAAGTTCAACCCCGCAACTGATATTGTTGAAACTGAAAGCGGGTTCTATTTATATATGGATATCCCGGGAGTCGGGAAACAAGATCTCGATATTGATATTGAAGAAAATGTGATGATCGTAAAAGGTAAAACTGCTCAGATAGCCGTTGAAGGGGAGAAATATATTAGTCAGGAATTTGGTGAAGGTGAATACCTGAGAAGGTTTACGATTGCGGATATTGTGGACAGTAGCAATATTAAAGCTAATTTAAAAAATGGTGCTCTGGAATTATTTTTGCCTAAAATTGCAGAAGCAAAACCTCGCAAAATTGATGTCGCATACGGTTAATACGTTTAGTTATAATGTTTTTGGAAGGCTCCCTATTCGGGAGCCTTTTTATTAGATTTTATGATTTTAAATATGATGCTGTTCTTTGTTTGCCCGTCTATTCTGTTTCTGATAAATGACAACGAAACCTTTATGGAGGAAAATCTGGATATGAAAGGATTAAAAATATTATTAATTGCGGTTATTTTTTGCGCAGCCATCTCAATGGGCGCAACTGCAAATGCTGAAAGTTCTAAAGTGTATGTTAAAATGCAAACCAGCAAAGGGAACATTCTTTTAGAACTTAACAGAGCCAAGGCTCCAAAGTCCGTGGCTAATTTTTTACGGTATGTGAACGAAGGCCATTATGACGGCACTATCTTTCACAGAGTTATCAGCGGGTTTATGATTCAGGGCGGAAACATGGATAAAAACATGAAGCCTAAGCAGACTTATGACCCTATTGAGAATGAAGCCCGCAACGGTCTGTACAACGACAAGTATACTATTGCTATGGCGCGTACAAACGCTCCTCACTCAGCTACTGACCAGTTCTTTATCAATACTGCTAATAATGGAGCTTTAAACTTTAAGTCTGAATCATCATCAGGCTGGGGTTATGCTGTTTTTGGTAAAGTTCTAAGCGGCAAAAAAGTTGTCGATAGTATTGAAAAAGTCGTGACGTTCCGCAAGGGAAGGCATGACGATGTTCCTGTTAAGCCTGTCATGATTATCAAAGTTGAAGAAGTTAAACAGTAACTATTTATTGTTTCAGGTAAAATTAAAGGCGCGGCAGATTCCTCTGCCGCGCCTTTTTTCGTAGCTTATAAGTCTAATTTATTATGCCGCAAGCTTAATTAAGCGCAGCATTTTTTGTATTTTTTACCACTACCACATGGGCATGGATCATTACGTCCGACTTTCTTTTCTTTCACAATAGGTTTCGGTGCAACCATGTCTCCATCAATGTAAAGCCAGTTTCCATCTCTTTTTTCAAAGTTGCTTGCTTCGTGATGTTTGTGAGTTGCTCCGCCCTGTTTGAAAGTCGCAATAAATTCGACTTCACCAGTGGTATCTTCTGGCTGACCTTTTGAAGTAGAAACAATTTCAAGACCAAGCCAAGTGGAAGAGTTAGCCCACTCTTTTACCTGTTCTGGTTCGTAGTCACTCTTGCTTTCCGGGGCTAAAGTATCGCCAAGATAATCAACATTTTGCACAGCAAAAGCAGTGTAACGGGAACGCATCAATGCTTCCGCAGTCGGGGCAGGCTTTGTTCCTGTAATATATGGTTCACAGCATTCAGCGTATACAATTCCGGAACCACATGGACATTCACTCATGTTTTTACTCCAATCTTTCTCAACCCTAGAAGTTTATTTGAACGGCTTAATGGTTGCCGCAGGACTCGTGATCATCACAAACAACTGCGGAGTCGG
This sequence comes from Desulfovibrio sp. UCD-KL4C, assembly GCF_006210265.1. Lineage (NCBI taxonomy): Bacteria > Pseudomonadati > Thermodesulfobacteriota > Desulfovibrionia > Desulfovibrionales > Desulfovibrionaceae > Desulfovibrio > Desulfovibrio sp. UCD-KL4C. The sequence goes on along the minus strand of NZ_VCNC01000011.1, from coordinate 10,179 downwards.
ATAGGTTGCCTTCAGCCCACTGGCTGACAGCTGTCTTCAGATCTCCGCTACAACCGCGGATAACGTTTATATTGCTGGCCTGCAAGAGGTTAACAGCTCCTTGGCCCATATTTCCTGCCAATAAGACGCTTACACCTTTTTCAGCAAGGGTGGAAACAATGTTGGATTTACATCCGCATCCTGGAGGAGGGGTAATTGTTTCTTCAGAAATAATGCTTTTACTGTCATCTAAAGTGAAAAGAGTGAAAGCTTCACAGTGACCAAAATGCCCGTCAATCTGTCCATCTCTTGAAGGAAGTGCTATAATCATGGTTGTGTCTCCTTGAAAAAAAAGTAAAAACAATGCAGACCCATGCATTGTACTTGAAAGTAAAAAGTTACTAGCTCAAATTAATAATAAACAGAACGATCCAGCCGAAACTATGATAAGTATCACACCAACATTGTCCATACCTGATAGTGAAATAATTTTTATTGCAAGTCGTAGCTCCGGTCCCGGAGGGCAGCATGTCAATAAAACATCTTCTCGCGTAACTCTTATATTTAATTTGCAAGAGTCCACTGCTCTCAGGGATTTTCATAAAAGAGTTCTTCTTTCCAGAATAAGTAATAAAATAAACAGTAATGGTGAATTACATATATCTTGCGAGGAACATCGCAGCCAGTTCCGCAACAAAGAAGAAGCTATAGAACGGTTTAAAAAGATTCTAGCGGATGCTTTAAAGCCTATTAAGCACAGGCGTAAAACAAAAGTGCCTAATTCTATGAAGCGCAAGCGACTTGATAATAAAAACAAACGTGCGCAAACCAAAAAACAGCGATCAAAACCTGATTACTAGGTAAGCTTTTACAAGTATTCTTCTGGAATTAAATCTTTTGTTCAACTTTATTAAAGCACGGTATACATAAAGTTTGTCCTGCAAATCTTCTTGAGCGTGATTCCATTATTTTTTCACCGCAGCTTTGACATTCTAGTGATTCTAGAATTGCTGCAGGGCGGGGTATGTCCATTTGCGGTTCGCCTATAATGAACATTTCATCTAAGTCTGCTTCAAAGTATTTGGTTTCTACTTCAGATCTAATATCTTTACATCTTTTCTTATCTGCTTCTGTTGCAGAACAGTCAGAAATAGACTTCATAAGTTTACTCATTTCAGCTCTGCTTTCTTTCAGAAATTCAGGGCTTAGCAACGCTCTAACTCCTTTGCCGTCTTTGCGTCTGAAAAAGGTAAAGACCATTTTCCCGTAGTCTCTAAGTAGTAAATTACCTTTCCCTATAGAGCATCCAGTAAGGAATTGAATTGCATCAACTCCGCACATATCTGTTTCGCAAACAGTCACAAGCGGGGAGTCGTTGTTATGTCCCAGCTTAGTTAAACATAGCTCTGATGCGCGGGTTCCTATGGCAAGTCCCGGGCATTGGTGACCATGAAATTCTATAACTTTTTCAATTGTTTCAGGGGTGAAATAAGTACTCATTTTTTGTCCCTACTGGTTACGAATTGTTTTGGTTTTATAATCATGATTGTGGTCATGAGTATGGCTGTGATCTACTGCGTTCAAATCTTCAATGGGATGGATTACTGGGCATCCGTTTCGGTGTTCAATTTCAACAGGAACATCGTATACCGCTTCGATTACTTCCGGTGTTACACATTCCTTTGCGCCGCAACTATGGATGGTTCCGGCTTTAAGAAAAATAAATTTATCAGCATAGCGTAGGGCTGTATTGAGGTCATGCATAGTCATGATGGCTGAGACATTGTGTCCTTTTACAATTCCCCTGACAGTCCGTAGAATTTCCAACTGGTTTTTAAGGTCAAGGCTGCTGGTCGGTTCATCCAGTAAAAGAACTTCAGGTTCCTGCACAAGGGCTCTGGCAATGCTGACTTTTTGAAGCTCCCCGCCGCTTAACCTGTCAATATATCTAAGGGCTAGGTGAGTCAGAGAAAGTCGCTTTAGGGCCGCATCTACAATACATATATCATGGTCGCGGACTCGCCATTTAATATGGGGTTTGCGCCCCATGAGAACCGCATCAAAAACACTGAGTCTTGCAGCTTCAACCCTTTGGGGTACATAGCCTATCAATTTGGCGATATCGTCTGAACTGAGTTTAAAAACATCACGTTCGTTAACAAGAACAAAGCCCTGTTTTGGGGTGTGAATAGCGTTTAAGCATTTAAGTAAAGTTGTTTTACCTGCGCCGTTAGGTCCGAGAATAGCAAGCAGTTCTCCTTTCTCTACGCAGAAATTGATGTTTTCAAGAATCGGAGTCCCGCTGTAGCTGAAATTCAGGCCGTTCACTTTGAGGTTTATCATTTATTTCCCTTTATGATCAGCCAGATAAACATGGGAGCTCCCAAAAAAGCTGTTAAGACTGACACCGGCAGTACATTAGGTGCGAGCATAAGACGGGCGGCAGTATCAGCAGTCAGAAGTAAGGCTCCGCCGAGCAAGCATGATCCGGGAAGTAAAAACCTGTAATCATCCCCAATCATACGTCTAACCATATGCGGGCAGACAAGTCCTACAAAACCGATAATTCCAAGGAATGACACTATTACAGCAGTAACGAGCGAGGACAGCAGCATCCCGGTAATTCTTACCCGTTCTACTTTTACTCCAAGACCTTTTGCTGTTTCGTCGCCTGCTTCAATAGCATTGAAGTTCCAGCGGTTCAGGGTGAACCATATATAGGCAATTAAAGTTACTGCGCTCATTATTCCAAGTTCAGTCCAAGTTGCTCTGGCCACGTCGCCAAAAGTCCAGAAGACCATCGCAGCAAGTTGAACGTCATCGGCAAAGTATTGCAGGAACATTGTTCCGGCTGTGAACAGCGCGCCTAGGGCTACACCTGTAAGAACCATTACCTCAGGCGTGGCGCGGCGAAGGCGCGATATTGCAATGATTACAAAGGTAGCAATCAAACTGAACGAGAAGGAAACTACTGTCGTCAGATATGGGCTGTTGATTGAAATTGCACCGACATTTGAACTGCTCATTGTTCCTAAGCCGAGGACCATTACAGACACGGCTGCACCAAATGCTGCTGCATGGGATATCCCCAAAGTAAATGGAGAACCTAGAGGGTTTCGAAGAATTGCCTGCATCACCGCCCCGGAAACAGAAAGGCCAGCTCCCGCAACAATTGCTGTGAGAGCCTGTGGCAATCTGATGTTCCAGATTATGATATCAAACCGTTTGGAAACAGTTTCCCCCAGCAGTGTTTTAAGAGTCTCCATCGTAGAGATAGAAACCGGACCCATCCCGATAGACAGGGTAAGTACTGCCGCTGTGATTACGCACCCTGCAATAATGAACAGAGTTTTACGCCTGATAAGCTGTGCATATTCCGGCGGGATTTGCCCGTCATTAAAATGCATTTGTTACCTCAAGACCAGTTTGTCGAAAGCTTTTTCTTTGAAGGCATTTTCCATCATACTAAAGACAGGTTTTCCAACCATGAAACTGTATATTTCATCAGCTTTGGCTTTGGGATCAATGTCAGTAAATCTTGCAGGGTACAGAACTTTACCAACATAGAAAGCATCGGCAATTATTGATCCGTAATTTCGTGAATACCAGTTGTAAGGAAGAACCGTATAAACATGATCGGTTATGACCGCATCAAGGCTTTGATAGGCAGGATCTGTTTTAAGTTCATTGATGGCACTTGCTTTTTCTCCAAGCTGACAGGTTGATATGTCCATGAATAAAATTTCTGGATTCCATGCAATAATTTGTTCTTTTGCCACATTTGCATGCTGCAAAGGTTTACCGTGACCTTTTGGCGGGCAGGCAACATTTTTTGCGTTAACAAATAAAAATGGTGGGTAAGCTGGCTCAGTTGATTGAAATCCGTGCGGTCCTTTTTTCGCAATGCCGCCTACGTAGCAAGTTTTGCGTTTAGATTCGGGAATTCCTGCAGTTCGCTTTTTCAGATCTTTAATGTTTTTTTCCATGAAATTGCATACTTTTTCAGCTCTTTCAGGTTTGCCGATGACATCACCCATAAGCTTAAGTGAGTTATATACTGACTGGCGTTTTGCAGCGAGGCTGGCATATGATAGGCAAACAACTGGGATTCCAGTTTTTTCCTGTAATTCATCAGGGTCGTAGCCCATTTCCTTGTATGTTTTAAAAATTACCTGTGGTTGCGGTTCAAGAGATAGAATCAGTTCCGGATTATCATGTCCTCTGAATTCTCCGAAGAGGGGGAACTTTTTGAACTGTGGATTAGCCATTGCATATGGGCGAGCATCAAATTTGTCTTTTCTTTTTTCGATGCTGTCGACTCCAACAATTAAGTTTTGTCCTTGAAGATAAGTAAGATAGCGTAAACATCCCGGACCTGAGCAAAGAACCCTTTCAACCTTTTCAGGAATTACGACTGTGCGTCCGGCCATATCTGTTATTGTTCTTGTTTGAGCATAAGCAGGCAGAGAAAGACAGAGTGCAGTTAATATTAATAGGGTAATGGATAAAAATTTGTTCATGGTCCCTCTCATTTAAATTTGGAGTCTTTAAGTGTGGATATATCAAATATAGTTGTATGTTTTAGGTATACATAACAAAAAATCGTGTCAACAAAAGGTGCGGGAAAGGTTAATTTATACAAAAGAAAACCCTCTGGAACGTAATGTTTCAGAGGGGATAAATGCGCATTATATTCCTGATTATCAGGAACCGTCGAATTATTGTTGTTTAGTCAGATAAGTTGTGCAGACAACGCGCAGCAGAGATGCAAAGTTGGAGATTTCCCCATGTACATTGTATGCTTCCTCATGCAGGGCCGCCAGGAATTTGCCAAGCGAGAGATTTTCCTTTGCCGCAACATCATCAAGAATTGACCAGAATCTTCGTTCAAGGCGAATGCTGGTAACAGCTCCGCTTATGCGAACAGAACGGGTAACCTGTTCATATTCAGGAGGAGGCGTGGAAGAGTATATCTCGCACATGGGGGATTCCTTTTTTAAAGTATACTCCTCCATAAATGGATTTACTTGCTTATTCTTTGTTAACTATATCAACAAAGATTCTGAGCCATTTAGGGTGAGCAGGCCAGGCGGGTGCTGTTACAAGCTTGCCGTCGGCAATCGCATCATCAACATCAATTGCAACATATTCACCGCCGGCGAGAGTTACTTCAGGTCCGCAGGCCGGATATGCTGTAACTTTTTTGCCTTTGAGTACTCCGGCGGCTGCAAGCAGCTGCGGACCGTGACATATAGCCGCGACAGGACGGTCTGTTGCCGGGAAGCTGCGGACCATTTCGAGTACTTTTTCGTTTAAACGCAGATACTCGGGGGCTCTTCCGCCGGGAACTACGAGAGCAGCATAATCTTCAGTTTTAACCGTGTCAAAGTCTGCATTGAGGGTGAAGTTGTGACCCGGCATTTCCACGTATGTTTGATGTCCAACAAAGTCATGTACAGCCGTAGCAACCTGTTCACCGGATTTTTTACCCGGGCAGACAGCGTCTACATCAAAGCCCATTGCCTGAAGAGCCTGAAATGGGACCATAACTTCATAGTCTTCAACAAAGTCGCCGACAATCATCAGAATCTTTTTTGCCATTTAAATTCTCCTCATTTATCAGATTTTTCTAACTATACTCTTTTAAGCACGGTTAAAGGTATTAGTCAGGTACTACAAGATTTTTACCGAGGATTGAAAGGCTATATTTATTGCCATCCATTTCTGCAATATTCGGCAATTTTCCCCACTCTTCAAAACCAAAAGATTTGAACAGTCTGATGCTGGGTTCGTTGTGTGAAAATATGTATGCAACAAGATTTTTTATTTCTAAAACCGGAGTCATCTCAATTGCTTCTTGCAGTAACTTTTTACCCAGTCCTAGTTCTCTATATTTTAAGTGAATATAAATACTTATTTCCGCAGTATTGGCATACGCTGGGCGTCCGTAAAATTCTTCAAAACTCACCCATGCCGCAACAGTATTATCCTCTTCATGAACCAGTATAGGACGTTTGTCAGCTGTGTGAGCGTTGAACCATGACCGTTTAGATTCAATGCTGACTTCTTTCGTATCAGCGGTTGCTAAGCGTGATTCTACAGTTGAGTTATAAATTGCAACGATTTCAGGAAGGTCGCTATCTATTGCTATTCTCATGGGGTACCTTTGCTTATATGGGTAATCTTGTTTGAATGTATTTAAATGAGAATATCTTTAACTGTGTGGCTTCGCAATAGTTAGGGATGGTATGGAATGAAGCCCCGCACTGGGCAAGTACGGGGCCGTTTAATGATCAAAGTTAAACTTATAATGGTTAAACGTTTCATAGATCCTCTTAATTAGGGGATGAAAGAGTTCCATCCCTCAGTCCGTGTTTCAGAATTGAATTGTTATTTCTGTTTCTGTATCCGATCATAAAAATTAATAGAATCATCCAGACAATATCCGTAAACATCCACGTCTCCGCCCGCAAATTCTGAGAAATTTTGCTGTGATGGAAATAAAAGTAAGGCCCTGCTTTAAATCTAGCAGGGCCTTACTTGAAATTATAAAGCTACATTATTTTTTGGTATGGGTATTTTTTTCAAGATTTATAATTTTTTGATGATCAATCGTATTCCGATTTATAACAAAAAGGTCATATGAATTGTAACCATTAGTCATATACCCAGAAGATAGATTGATCTTTTTACCCGAAGCAAGAGTCGCATTTATTTCATAGTGCGAGTCTCCTGGGATTATGAACTTTCTACCGATAAGACCTCTATTAGGTATCGTCGGTAACAAATATTCAAGTTCTCTTATTCGAATGGTTGAGTTTGCAACACTTTCACCGCTGGTGTTTTCAATAAAAACAAAACCATAACTGTCGCTTGGTAGGATTTCGTTAATCATGCCACCAAGCAAGAGAGCAGCACATAGAGAGATACAATAAATTAATATTTTCATTATGCTCCGTTTATATTTAGTTGTAAGGATTTATTGTAAGTCCTTTTTTAGGACTCTTTTGGAGCTTGCTGTGATCAACAGGTCTTTCTTCATTTGCAGCAGCACGGCCTTCAGCATTATTTTTAATGTCCATCATTGCTTCACTCCATGGCTGGTTATTAATAAGTCCATCAATTTCATGAGCCACTCCAAATGCCCATGCTCTTGTCGAGCCAAGCTCTTCAGTCATTCTTCGACTCCATTCGGCATGCCGCATTGCGTCACCTTCATTATTATGATTACCCCTTCCTCTTTTCTTTAATTCTTCTATTGCAATTTCTTCACCTTTTTTTATGCCAGTTATGTCTTTTATTTTGTCGATTCTGCTATTTTTATTGTCAGTGTGACTGTTTGTTGATTTTTTATCTAAATACTGCTTTGCATTACTGGTAACAGAATCTTTATTTTCTTTTTTAGAATTATTCTGTTTGTTTTTCTTACTCTTCCCCTCAAGCCCCGTCCGATCATAAAAATTAATAGGATCATCAAGACAATATCCGTAAATATCCACGTCTCCGCCAGCAAACCCTATCGGGTCGGGAGTTATGAATCTTCCGATGGCGGGATTGTATTCTCGATGTTCAAGTAAAATGAAGCCCCGCACTGTGTAAGAGCGGGGCGTTTATCAAATTAGTAATTACGAGTTAATTTTTTTAGAGATTACTCCACTAGGCTAATTAATCGACAAAAAAGAGGTTTAAGATCAGAAGCATATAAATACACAACTAAACATCCAAGACCAATAATAAAAATTCCAAGAATTAATTGCTCCAACGGATTGAATCCTTCAGCCGCTGTTAATAAACGTGAAAGCGAAAAAGGTCTTTTGTCTACATTTTTTAGTTTAAAATATTTAATAACCCTCCGGCATCCATCATACCAACCGAGAATTAGCATGAGAACCAATAGTGCTTTTGCAATCATTTCTTATTTCTCTTTACTTTTTTATCCGTGATCGAATAATTTTAAATCCAGCCTCACTCCAAACAAGAGTGAAGTGGATAATTATTTGAAGAAAGAAGAAAAAAATAAAGGCAATACAAAAGCTGGCTAATGGATATTGCTCATAAATTAATCCAAGTGATATACCTATCGATGAAAATAAATATTCATGTACAGCGTAACCTAGTGAAACTATCAAATAAGATGAAAATTTATTTTTAGAAGAAAAATAAATTATAATACAAACTATAGGTGCAACAGTAATGTCAGCGAGTTCTTCGTATGGGAAAAATAAATGAGCACAAAATTTTGCAAAATTTCCTAACAAAAAAGGTAGAATAATATTCATAAAAATCCTTTTATAAGGCGGACTGTTTTTATATAGTCCGCCTGCGTAACTAATGAACGACAACTTTAACTTTATTTTTTGTCTTTTTGACGTTCTTGAAAAAATCTTTATCGTGATTCCCGATATCTAAGCAGCCTGCAGAACCTTCAATATCACCACCATGAATATAAAACCCATTTCTTCCATAAGTTTGAGTTTTATTTGCAGGATGAAGTGGGACTCTTCCATGTTCCCAATCACCTTTCATTCTTCGTAATAAATATTTAATCCCACTGACTTCGGATGCCTCTTTTGGGTCAAATTCATACTCACCTTCTGGAATAGGGCCTTTATCCTTTTTGGTTTGATCTTTTTCACCAATCCGTCCAGAGGTAAATTTGTATGTATTCCTAGGGCCATCTTCAGAATAGACCTCAAATGTTCCATTACCGTGGTAAGCACGGACCTCTTTAATTGGATACGAATCCTCTTCAGAATTTTTTCGTTTATCTTTTTTCTGATTACTCCGAGTCTCTTCCTCGTAATTTCGATCTGCGCCAGCCAATTTATTTTTTCTATGTCTTTTGGGGGCAGAGTCACCCTGACTCTTTCTATTCTCCTCACTCTTCCCCTCAAGCCCCGTCCGATCATAAAAATTAATAGGATCATCAAGACAATACCCGTAAACATCCACGTCTCCGCCAGCAAAACCTATCGGATCAGGAGTTATGAATCTTCCGATGACGGGATCGTATTCACGATGTCCAAAGTGGATAAGCTGTATAAAATGAAGCCCCGTACTTACAAAGTGCGGGGCTGACTTTAATTAATTATCCTTGTTTTCATTGGGGGTTTCATTAGAGGCATCTTCAAGTGGGACATTCTCTAAGCAATTAATACAAAATACCTTTTTGTCACCACAAAGGAAGAATAGAGCAAGAGTTCCTGTTCCTATTGCTGAATATGGGTAACCTTGATTGCCAGTTCTAATTACAGAAAACACTAAATCAATAACTGCGAGTGCAAGCAACGATAGTCCAATTAATCTAGAGTCTTGAGTTTTAATTAACTTACCACATTTAGGGCATTTAATTTTTTTTTGAAAAAAAACAAAAACTACAATTATGTAGCATATGGCAACTGCTATATAAATAAGCAAATCAGACATTATACATATCTCCTATCTTTTTATTTTAGAGTTTTCCAATTTAATTTATTTTTTACTTCGCTTCTTGCATTAAAGGGCTTGTCTGTAATGTTTGTTTTGATATCTTGCTCATTTTTTGGGGGGAAAATGATATCATAAACTAATGCCTTTAACATTCCTGCACTCGCACATGCTAAACCACTTCCAATGGCTCCAATCGGCCCTGCGGGGTATGCAAGGGGCGCACATTTTGCTCCATCTTGTATCGCTCCCCATAGCATGTCTTTAATAATTTTATCACTTTTAGAACTTGGATATTGGCTATTGTTTGATGGGTCAGTTGCTTAAATTTTTGTTTTGTTACCATTGCTTCCAGCGTTCATCTTATTTATCTTTTTTATATACTTATTCGTTTCCTCTTTTCGCTTTGCATTATTTTTTGGAGATTTTTTAGCTTCACTCTTCCCCTCAAGCCCCGTCCGATCATGAAAGTTAATAGGATCATCGAGACAATACCCGTAAACATCCACGTCTCCGCCCGCAAATCCTATTGGATCAGGAGTTATGAATCTTCCGATTGTGGGATAGTATTCACGATGTCCAAAGTGGATAAGCTGTATAAAATGAAGCCCCGCACTGTGTAAGAGCGGGGCGTTTATCAAATTAGTAATTACAAGTTAATTTTTTTAGAGGTTACTCCACAGGGCTAATTAATCGACAAAAAAGAGGTTTAAGATCAGTAGCATATAAATACACAACTAAACATCCAAGACCAATAATAAAAATCCCAAGAAT
>NZ_VCNC01000010.1 GCF_006210265.1 Desulfovibrio sp. UCD-KL4C | reverse complement strand
GCATACAGAGTTGAAGCGGATGGTAAAGATATTACCGAAGCTATACGCGAAAATTTAATATCTTTGACCATAACAGATGAAGCTGGCGAAAGATCGGACTCCTTGTCTATTTCCCTGCATGATAAAGGGTACAGGCTACCGAGTGCAGGTGGACAGCTTAAAGTCTGGTTAGGCTACGGACAAGCGGCAACGTATATGGGGCTTTACGTTTCGGACGAAATTACGCTTTCAGGTTCACCGGATAAAATGTGCATTAAGGCGGGTGGTGCACCGCAGGAAAAAAGCAAGGCGTACTATCATCTTCAGACACAAAAAACACGTTCATGGCTACCGCAAACCATAGGCGCACTGGTGGCAACCGTTGCCGCTGACCACGGCCTTGATCCTGCCGTTGCTTCTGATTTGTCCGGCGTAGGTTTACCGCATATCGACCAGATAAACGAATCTGACATGCACCTATTAACCCGCATTGCCAAAGATCACGACGCAATAGCCAAGGCCAACGGTGGCAAGCTTATATTTGCTCACAAGGGGCATGGTAAAACTATTTCCGGCAAGTCAATGCCTACCGTGGCCCTGATCCCTACAGAAGTTACAAACTACCGCGTAACTATCACCGCCAGAACTGATTATAAAAAAGTTGTAGCTATCTGGCGTTCTGTAGAATCTGCAAAAGATATTGAAGAGATTGCAGGGGAAGAGGAACCCATTCACCGCATCCGGCATATTTACCCCACGCGAGAAGCGGCGGTAAAAGCGGCAAAGGCTAAACTAGAGGCTTTCCAAAGGGGTAAGCAAAGCCTTTCAATAAGTCTTACGGGAAGGCCAGAACTAAGGGCAGAGTGTAGGCTTTCGCTTTCTGGCTTTCGCGATGGGGTCAATGGCGAATGGAGTATTACCCGTGCTACTCATAAGTTGGGGAGTGGTGGGTATGTTACCTCGGTTGAAGGGGAGCGGGTTTAGATAAAAATTAAGAGGAACAGGCGCGGGCAGTACGAATGCCCGCCACTGATTCGGTGGACTTAACACCGAGCCACAGCCCGAAAGCTGCTGTTCCATGTTCCGTGTACACGGTGGCAGGTTCTTAGCAATAATTTAGGGTAAAACACAAGTGTAAAAATATGACATATCAAAGTTCAAACGGAGTACTTTATAACGGCGATTGTATTTCAGTAATGCAAAATCTTGAATCAGGAATAGTCGACGCGGTGATAACTGATCCGCCTTATTCCTCTGGTGGTCTTCATGCAAATGCAAGGCAAAAACCGCCACAAGATAAATATGCAAATGTTGGCGGTGGGCATTTCTTTTTTGGTGATACTATGGACCAACGTTCGTATTATCGTTGGTGTTTGGAATGGTGCAGGGAAGCTCACAGGCTGACCAAAGAAAACGGCGTAATTTGTGTTTTTACGGATTGGCGGCAGTTGCCAATAATAACAGATGTTTTGCAAGCTTCCGGCTGGCTTTGGAAAGGGACGGCCCCTTGGGATAAGCGAAATGCTAGGCCGCTAAAAGGCGGTATGCGGGCGCAGTGTGAATATATTGTATGGGGATGCAAAGGAAAACTTGTCGGCGATGTTTACTTGCCCGGCATTTTTTCAGTACCAATTATTCAAGGTAATAAAAGACTTCATTCAATGCAGAAACCGCAAGCCCTGTTAGAATCTTTGATCAAGCTTGCACCTGATGGCGGCACCGTGCTAGATATGTTTGCTGGTTCCGGCTCGACTTTAGCGGCGGCAGAGGCATGCGGGCGTAAATGGCTAGGCATTGAATACGGGGCCAATTTTTGTGAAGTGATTCGGGATAGATTGAATTTATCTTTTCCCGTAGCCGTTTAATATAATCAAGCCCCGCCTTACCAAATGTAAGGCGGGGTATTTTTATAAACTCTTTTCAGCTCGTTTTAAGGCAGATTCTACAAGATACGCGGAACGGTTCATATTGGCTTTTTCCGCGGCCTTATCAATTTTTAAAAGTAGATATTTAGGAACGGATATATTAATCCGTGCCGCTTTTTTATTTAAGAAGCTTAAGTCTACATCAATTAATGTTAAAATGCCGCCTTCTAAATCAGGGTGGTTAACTAAGTCCTTTGCTTCAGTAGGGCTTGGCAACTCTTTGTCAGGTTCTCCTTCAAACCATAGTTCTACGATGGTTTGAACGTCGGCTAAAACTTCGTCCAATGTATCGGCAGACGAAAAAGCTCCGGGGAAGTCTGGAAGGGTTATTCCATACCCTGCATCGTCAATATGCAAAATTGCTACGTATTTCATTGTATGTGTTCTCCTTGGAGAGGCTTTCGCCTCTCCTTTCGGTTATTTTAGTTTCATTCCTGCTTGCCTTTCCATCGCCTTAAGTGTGCCTAGTGGGGTGTCTTTGCGGGGATGTTTGACTATCGTCATTCGTCCGTCAGGGTGGCAAAATTTGTGATGACTTCCTGATATGCTCACCAAGGCAAACCCAGCGGCCTTAAGTTTTTTTATGATTTCCTTGCTGTTCATGAAAACAATATACACACACTACACAATACTTGTCAATAAAAATATACACACTTTACACAAATATTATTAATGTTCGTAATCTTGCTGACCCCTCGTTTTGTCAGATTGGTTGTTATTTGGGGTCGGTCCTATGAGGTCGCGTGTTGTTCAGGAATTGGAGCAAGAATAAAGGCTTGTGCTTAGTTTTAGAAAAAAATGTGCTTAAGCGTAAAAAAAGGCTTACAGCGTTAACTGTAAGCCCTTGAAATATCTGGTCGGGATGGCGGGATTCGAACCCACGGTCTCTGCGTCCCGAACGCAGCGCTCTACCAAACTGAGCCACATCCCGTCCTGTGGAAGCGTTTTATCGAATGCACGTTGGGATGGCAAGTGAAAAAGAATTAAATTTATAATTTTGAAATGTTGAGAATATTTTTTTAAATCTTGTTGCAGAGAAATCATCAATCACGTAGATTTAAAATAGTTTTACGTGTAATGTTTACTAAATGAATATCGTGTTATTAATTAGGTTGATTAGCTGGAGTTTGTTGGACAAAATAGTTCATATGTGAGAAGTTTTACGAAGAATTAGACTATATAATATTGTTAATTCTCTATTTTTTTACTTTTGATGTTGTTTCAAATTTTATATATATACGATTTTAGCTGTTTATTTGAATGCCAATGTAGAGGCTAAAGGAGAATTTCTGAGTGATAAATGTTGTAGTTATTGATGATTCAGCTTTCATGCGTAAAGCTATCAGCACTATGCTGGAGAAAGATCCAGGCATAAAAGTTGTGGCTACCGCTCGTGATGGAGAGGAAGGGCTTACAGTAATCAGGAAGTTTAATCCTGATGTTATTACTTTAGATATTGAGATGCCCAAGATGGATGGGCTTACAGCATTACGTCATATAATGATGGAGATGCCAAAGCCAGTAATCATGGTAAGTTCTTTGACAACTGAAGGAGCAGAATCGACCTTAAAGGCTCTTGATCTCGGTGCTGTGGACTTTATTCCTAAACAGCTTTCCAAAGTTTCGCTTGATATTGTTAAGATTGAAACAGATTTGATTTCTAAGGTTAAAATCGTAGCTAGACGTAAGATGCGTCCTGTTCCAAGGGTGCGTACTTCCGTAGTTGCTGCTAAACGTTTAGCTGCTCCGCGTGTTAACATCGGAAGACCCAAAAGAGATGTAGTTATGATCGGCGTGTCTACCGGTGGACCGCCTGCTGTACAAAAGATTTTATCTTCATTGCCGAAAGACTTTCCAGCTGGTATAGTCATAGCTCAGCATATGCCTAAAGCCTTTACTGGTCCGTTTGCAAAACGACTTAATAGTATCAGTCAGCTTACGGTAAAAGAGGCTGAAACTGGCGATAGGCTTGTACCTGGATCAGTATTTGTCGCTCCGGGCGGATCCCATTTAGTGATTGATCAAAAAGTTAGTAGAATTGAATTAACAGTTACCGCTGAACCTAAAGAAGCTTTGTATAAACCCTCGGCTAATGTGCTAGCCACTTCTGTAGCAAATGCTGTAGGAAGAAGAGCTTTAGGTGTTATTCTTACTGGAATGGGCAATGATGGCAGGGATGGTATCCGTGATTTGAAGTCTAAGGGAGGCAGGGCAATAGCTCAAAGTGATTCTTCCTGTGTTGTATATGGTATGCCTAAGGCGATTGTTGATGACGGCCTTGCTGATGAAATTGTTGATATTGATGATATGTCTGAAGCTATTATCAACAATCTATATTTGTAATTCGAAGAGTGGAAAGTCGTGCAACCGTAAGCTGCCTTGCGGCTTTCGAAAACATGAGGAATAGGCAATGACGGACTGTGCGAGAATTATTCAAGATTTGAAAAATGAAGACAATGAAATTGTCCGCGAAGCGGCTTTTCAAGCTGGAGAATTCGGCTGTGAAGAAGCTGTGTCCTTGTTGGCTGAGCTTTTAAAGACCAGTCATCTTGGATTACAAGAAGCGGCTGACCATGCTCTTCGTCATATAGGCGGTAAAAGGACTGTACAGGCTGTTGTTCCTTTGCTGCGCTCAGATGAAGCCCCGATCAGAAACCTGTCTATGGATATATTACGTGAAGTAGGAGCTCAGGATTTTCCTTCTCTCGTTGCACTAGTTCATGATGATGATCCGGATATAAGAATTTTTGCTACTGATATTCTGGGGTCCAGCGACAGCTTTATGGCGGTTGAACCACTTTGTGATGCATTGCTTAAAGATCCTGAAGTAAACGTTCGCTATCAGGCGGCGGTCAGTCTTGGAGATCTGGAAAATCCAGCTGCCTCTAAATGTCTCAATAAAGCAATGCAGGATGATGAATGGGTTCAGTATGCTGTAATCGAAGCCCTTGCTAAAATTAAGCATTCCAGCTCAGTAGATGCCTTGGTTAAGGCTCTTAATACTAGTTCTGACCTTGTTGCTTCCATGATTATTGATGCTTTGGGCGAGGTTGGTAATATTAAAGCAGTAACAATGCTTTTACGTCACCTTGATACTTCTCCAACGGCTTTACGCAATAAAATTGTTAAAGCTATTGTCGGAATTCTTGGTGGCAAATCACTACAGCTTTTATCCGCAACTGAGCGTGAAAAATTAAGAGAATACATGCTCATCGCCCTTAAAGATGAAGACATAGAAATTCAGGATGCTGCAATAACTGGCTTAGGGTTTGTCGGTGGTGAAAAAGCCATGGATGAAGTACTTAAGCTGGCAAGTGAACTTGATCCGGATCGTGATATAGATAGACTTTCTGAAATAGTATCTAGTTTGTCTAACATGAAAATGAATAAATCTTTGATAGATGCTTTAAATAATGGTAGTTTTAAAAAGGCTGCTATCGCTATAAATGTTTTGTCAAAACTTGAAGATGATGGTGTTTCTCAGGTCTTGATGGACGCATTTGATGGCAAAGAAAGAGATCTTAAGCGCGGAATTCTGGATGCTTTGGTGAATACTGCAGGCGAAGAATCCAAGGATTTTTTTGTAAAGGTTCTTGACTCTGAGCAGGATGGCACCATGCTTAAAACTGCGATAGAGTTCTTGGGGCAGAAAATTGAAGCTAAAGACGAGGCTGAAAGAATTTTTGAATTGCTTACTCATAGCTATGATGACGTTAAAGAAGCTGCTCTTGATGCCTGTGTTTCCATCGGCGGAGAAAAAATTAATCAGAAATTTATTGAACTGTTTACCAGTGAAGAACCTCTCGAAAGACTTATGTCTGTTTTCGCCATGGGTAAACTTGATGCCGTTGGCAATATTGGACTTATACAGAAAGCTCTTGAAGATGAAGTCCCCGATATTAGGAAAATTGCGCTTGAAGCCTTGTCGGATTGTTCTACCGGTATGACCAGTCTTCCTTTAATTGTTTCGCGCTTAAATGATGAAAACAGAGATGTAAGACTCACCGTTATTGAATTGATGGGGAAATGTTATAATTCGGAAGTCATACCTTACATTATTCAAGCTTTACTTGATGATGATGACTGGGTTCAGATTCGCGCCGCAGAAGCCTTAGGAAAACATCGTGAGGAGGAAGCGTTGCCGAACCTTATTCCGATGCTTGATTCACCTAATAAACTTGTTGTTTTGAAAGTCATTGAAGCTTTGGGAGCAATCGGCGGAACTCTCGCATTTCAGTCATTGCTTGAGGCTTCAAATTCAGGCGGAGATCCAGAAATAATGCAGGCCGCAGAAGATGCGATTTTTGAAATTCAAGAAAAGCAAGGAGATAATAAATAGATGTCTTCCCTGTTTTCTAAGACTATCTCACTCCGAAAAGAGTTAAAAATTTCTGATCTGGAATTTACCCAGCTGAGAGATTTTATATATGATCAGGCTGGTATATTTATCGCGGCCAACCGTAAATATTTGCTCGAAAACCGCCTTGCCAATCGTCTGAAAGAATTAAATTTAAAGACTTTTGGAGAATATTACTATTTTCTACAGTACGATACCGCCCGGAAGGCTGAGCTCAATAAACTTTTTGAAGTTATTACTACCAATGAGACCAGCTTTTACAGGAATCCTCCCCAGTTAAAAGTATTTCAGACAAAAGTATTGCCTGAAGTCTTCGATACCTTACGCGCACAAAAGAAAAAAAGGTTGCGCATATGGTCTGCCGGTTGTTCCACAGGTGAAGAACCGTACACACTTGCTATGATTATAAGTGAGGTTCTTGGGGCTGAGCTCAGTAGCTGGAATATTAAGATTACAGCTAACGATTTGTCTGACAGAGTGCTGAAGGCTGCGCGAAAGGGAGTTTATAGTGAATATTCTTTGCGGACTACCCCAAAAGAAATAGTAAATAAGTATTTTGAAAAAAGTGATACTGAATACAAGGTGTCGGCTAAAATTAAACAGCTAGTGTCTTTTGGGCAAATTAATCTAAGTGATAGAGTGCAGGTTAAAAGAGTTGAAAGATCTGAAATAGTTTTTTGTAGAAACGTTATAATTTATTTCGATGAACCTATGAAGAAAAAGGTTATTAATGCCTATTATGATAATTTGGTTCCCGGAGGCTTTTTGATTATAGGACATTCTGAATCTTTGCATAATATCACACGGGCATTTAAACCTGTGCATCATCCTGGTGCTATTATTTA
This sequence comes from Desulfovibrio sp. UCD-KL4C, assembly GCF_006210265.1. Taxonomy (NCBI): domain Bacteria; kingdom Pseudomonadati; phylum Thermodesulfobacteriota; class Desulfovibrionia; order Desulfovibrionales; family Desulfovibrionaceae; genus Desulfovibrio; species Desulfovibrio sp. UCD-KL4C. Next base: position 32,205 of record NZ_VCNC01000010.1, on the reverse strand, counting down.
TCAGAAGTTGGAATAAATTGTCTGCATCACTAAATACTGTTTATTGGGCGGACTTTTATGGAAAATGATATTGGTGAGATCTCGGTTGATGATCATATGGAACGTGCAGAAGTTATTGCCATTGCAAATCAAAAAGGGGGCGTAGGCAAAACAACCACAGCTTTGACACTTGGAGAAGCATTAACCCGCTGTGATAAAAAGGTGCTGGTTATAGACCTAGATCCGCATGCAAATGCTTCGGTTCACTTGTCTTTTTTTCCTGAAACAGTAACAATGACAGCCCATAATCTGTTTTTTGATGATGCTAATTATAAGACTGTCTGGTTACAAATAGTACAGAAAAGGGTTGATGTAGGATTTGATTTTGTTCCAGCCTGTATAAGGCTTTCTGAACTTGAAAATGATCTTAAGGACAGACAAAATAAGGGTATAGTACTATCTAATGCTCTTGAAGGAATTTCTGATCAGTATGATTATATATTGATTGATTGTCCTCCACATGTCGGGGTGCTCCTGGTTAACGCAATTGTTGCATCGGATTTAGTGCTTATCCCGATTCAGACAGATTTTTTGGCTCTTTACGGTATAAGGTTGTTGTTTGATACAATTAAGGTGCTCAATAAGGTGTTACCGAGTCCTGTCAAATTCAAGGCTTTGCCTACGATGTATGACGGACGGGCCGGAGCCTGCCGCAAAATTTTAAATCTTATCAGACGAAAGCTTAAAGATAGGGTTTTTAGTACAGTGGTACATATGGATACGAAATTTAGAGAGGCATGCGCCAGCGGAAAAGTTATTTACGCTATTGACGAGAAGTCCCGCGGTGCTTTGGAATACATGCAACTGGCGAGAGAGATTATTAGAAATGAAAACGCCTGAAGAATATTTCGTAGAAAATGTAAATCTACCCAATGAAGAAAAGCAGCAGGACAACTATACTGAAGCTGAATCTGCTTTTATGGATAAATATCTTGGACTCACAGATCGTGATGTTCTTGATAAACTGGAAAGAATTGATCCTAGAGGGGATTCACATCTACCCGGATTTATGCCTGCGCCTGAATTTGATGATTTTGGAGGGGAGGGTAGCGCAGAAGATTTTGAAGAAAAACTCAAAGAAACTGAAGAAGTTCAACTCGTCAGTTTTGTCGTAGGTGAAAGAGAATACGCTTTACCGATAGTTGTAATTCAGGAAGTAGTTAAGAAAATTCCGGTAACTCTTCTTCCATCAGCTCCTGTATATATGCAGGGCATTATTAATCTCAGGGGACGAGTTACACCTGTTTTAGATTTGAGAAATCTTTTGCATAAGGGAGTCGGAGTTTCTGATAAATTTGTTGTTGTATGCCGACATAAAGGTCTTCAATTGGGGTTAGCCATTAGTGCAGTTAAAACTATGTACCGCGCTGATAAAAGCGAACTTGTCTGGGGTGTTGAATCAGAGGTTGGTGTGAGTGCTGAATTTTTACTTGGACTATATAAATCCGATAATAAGTTAGTCAGTATACTTTCCGTCGATAGGCTCGTGGAACAAATTTTAAAGAGTGAAGGTGAAGTAAATGCCTAAACATATTTTGATAGTGGACGATTCAAAGACTGTAAGGAATCTTGTTGCCTTTATCATGAAGAAAGAAGGGTTCAAGGTCAGTACTGCTGAAGATGGTCTTGATGGACTGGAGAAGCTTTACAGTCTTGAAAAGGTTGATCTCATTATTTCTGATGTTAATATGCCTAGAATGGATGGTTTTACATATATTAAAACCGTTCGCGAGCAGGATGCATACAAAGATATTCCAATTATCGTTCTCTCGACCGAAGGTCAGGAAAAGGATATTCAAACCGGACTTAATCTTGGTGCTAATTTATATATGGTAAAACCTGCTCAGCCTGAGAAGATGGTTAAAAATATTAAAATGCTTCTGGGCTAGTAATTAGAATTTATTATTTATTTTTTTTAAGTTATTGTATGATAAGAAGGATTTATTCGTGATCAGTTGCAAAAGAACTTTTAATATAGGGGGCTCTAGATGAGCCAAGATTTCATGGATCCTGAAATTTTTGCTGATTTCATTATCGAAGCAAAAGAACATCTTGAGACAATCGAGCCCAACTTACTTGAGCTTGAAAATAATCCAGATAATCTTGATATTCTAAATGAAATATTTAGACCTATGCATTCTCTCAAGGGAGCCTCAGGTTTTCTTGGATTGAATCTCATAAATGGGCTTGCTCATAGAGCGGAAAATGTTCTTGATGAACTCAGAAAAGGCGAAATTGCTGTTAATTCTGAAATTATGGATGTAATCCTTGCTGCTACTGATTCTTTACGTCAACTTATTGATAATCTTGATGAAAATGGAAGTGAAGGTGATGTCGATACTTCAATTGTTATAGAACGTATCGAAGCTATTATGGCTGGTGAAACACTTGCTCCTCCAGAAATTGAAGATATCTCAGATTCCGAAGTCATATCAGAACAAGATCCAGAAGTCTTACCCGAACCTGAATTTGAAGAAACTGAACTGGTTTCAGAGTTGGAACAAAAAGAAATTGAACCAGAATTGCTGGAGGTCGAAATGGTGCAGGACTCTACTACTCCCGAATCTTCTGACCGCAAGCAATCATATCAATTTGTTGCTATAGTCAATGAACATGAAGAACCGTATAGACTAACAACTGTCGGGGAAGGTCATTTAGCCGATTTCCTTGAAGAAGCTCATGAAATAATAGAAAATCTTACACGTGGTCTTCTTGAGCTTGAGCAGGATCCTGAAGGCAATGATGATCTCATCAACGATATTTTTAGATATTTCCATAACTTGAAAGGAAATAGCGGAATTATTGGATTTCGCGAGTTGAATTCTTTGACTCACGAAGCAGAAACACTGCTGAATAAAGTTCGTAAGGGCGAGATTAATGCTACTCATTACATGATTGATCTACTTCTTGCGGTTGTAGATGGAATAGAATCACTTATCGCTCATGTAACTCCTTCCACAGGTGAAGTGCAGCCTCTTGATATTGCCCAACTTGTTGATCCACTTCAAGATGCTGTTGAAAGGGGAGAGGTTCTTCCTGTAGAGAGTTCTGATTCTGATGCTGAAGATGATTCAAATGCAGATGATGTGACGGAAGAAGAGTTGGAAATAGAATCGAGTGAATCTGAAGATGGTCTCGATCCTGAAGATGTTACAATTTTTGAGCAGACTGTTCACCAGCAAGTAGATAATATTACATTAGCTCTTACAACTTTAGAAGATGATCCAAGTCTTAAAGATTATATAGACGCTCTTTTCCGCAGCCTTGTTTCAATACAAAATTCTGCAGGGTATATGGGGTTTGCCAGCCTTAAAGAATATGCCGAGCGTACAGCTGGACTTGTAGACCAAGCCCGCTCAACAGATATGGATTTTGGTTTGATGGTCGATCTGTTGAAACAGGAATGCGGAATTATTGAAGATATGATTTTTGCAGCTGTTTCAGAGCTGAAGGGTGAAGGTGGATCTTCTGATTCAGAAGAAGCTGCTAAGCCAGAAGCTAAGCCAGAAGCTAAACCAGAAGCTAAGCCAGAAGCTAAGCCAGAAGCTAAGCCAGAAGCTAAACCAGAAGCTAAACCAGAAGCTAAGCCAGAAGCTAAGCCAGAAGTTAAGCCAGAAGCTAAGAAAGAGCCTAAGGTTGTTGCAAAGGAAAAAGCTAAACCTGAGCCAACTCCGACACCGAAGGCCGCTGCTAAGCCAGCTCCCAATGTTGCGCCGAAAGCTGGATCAAAACCTGTAGCGAAGTCTGCAGTCAAGGCAGGTTCACCAACAGTTGCCGCTGGGACTCCTGCTGTAAAATCTTCTAAGCCGAAGGCGATGACTACTATTCGGGTTGACCATCAGAAACTTGACCATTTAATGAATCTGATAGGTGAACTTATCATTAGTCGCGGACGCTATACAATGCTTGCTCGTGGCCTTGAAGAAGGACATTTGGAAGTACCTATAGTCGCTCAGCAATTAACAGAAACAACTTATGCATTGTCCAGAATTTCCGATGATTTGCAAGATACAATCATGAAGGTCAGAATGGTGGCTGTGCAGACAGTTTTTTCAAGATTTCCAAGGTTGGTCCGAGATTTAAGCCGCAAGAGCAATAAACGGGTCGAGCTTATCACTGAAGGTGAAGAAACTGAACTTGATAAGAGTGTTGTTGAGGAAATCGGCGATCCTTTGGTTCACTTGATCAGAAATTCAGTTGACCATGGACTTGAACCTGAAGAAGAACGCATTGCCAGCGGAAAGACTCCAGAAGGGCATGTCTGGCTACGCGCTTATCATAAAGGTAACTCTGTCGCCATCGAAGTAGAAGATGATGGTCGCGGAATTGATCCTGAAAAAATGCGTAATGTCGCAATTAAAAAAGGTGTTATTAGCGCGGAAGATGCTAGAAATCTTGATGATCGCGAAGCCATTGAATTAATTTTTGCACCTGGATTTTCATCCGCTGAAAAGGTTACTGACATTTCCGGTCGAGGTGTAGGAATGGATGTTGTACGTAACAATATCAAAGACCTCAAAGGTAGTGTACAGATTTCATCGGAAGTTGGTAAGGGGTCTAAATTTACCCTGATCCTTCCGCTCACGCTTGCTATTATTGATGCTTTGATGGTTCAGATAAATGGAGCAAACTATGCGATTCCGCTGGATGCTGTTTCTGAGACTACCAAAATTGAAGCGGAAAGGCTTACCGAAGTTAATAACCGTAAGGTAGTTACTTTGCGCGGCGAAGTCTTAGGTGTTGCAGAACTTGCGGAGCTGTTAGAACAACCTGTCAGCGATCCTAACAGGGAAGTGCTGCCGGTTGTTATCATTCATGATAATGTTCGTAGGCTTGGACTTGTTGTTGATAGGCTGCTTGAAAGGCAGGAAATTGTTATTAAGCCATTGGGTAATTTCCTTAGCAGATTTGATCTTAAGGGGGTTTCCGGTGCGACCATTATGGGAGATGGTAGCGTCGTTCTTATTCTTGATCCTCATGAAATATACAGCATGGCAACAGTTAAGGGGTCTATGCAATAGACTTCTCGAAATTTGAGAAAAGATAACTCCCGATAGATTTACTCTGTCGGGAGTTTTTTATTGCGAACAATATTTTAGAATTTAATACATAAAAAAAGTGTCATCAAGGTTAAACCTGATGACACTTAGTAATTACTATTTAGCAGTATTTTACATTGTGAGAAATATATTCATGGCTCCTGCCATGATAGTTGTATGAGCTATTATGGTAAAAAACGGAGCAAGAGTTAAGCCGATTTTGTGGCGCATAGGGGTGGCACTTTTCCAGGTCACTATCCATATTGCACAGTTTAAAATGGTAAGAAATGCAGCAATACCTAAGCAAATTGCGGTTGTATTATTTGATAAGAGCAGTTCTTTTGCTGGTCCACAGAGATAAGTAATAACTGCGGAGACTGCAACTAATTGTGCAAACGTGGGGATGAAGGCCCACTTTGCTATAACAGGAAGTGAAAATTTATAATAATCGCGACCAAAGTTGTCTTTATTACGGCGTAAAACCAGATAAAGTCCGCCTATAGATGCTGCAAAAGATAATGCCATGATCAAATAAAGTCCGGCTAAGCAAAGCCCTGCAGCCTCCGGTAGAACAAGAAAATGATCGATAAAAGGTAGATCTGGAACTTTTGGGAATGGGGCTGCCGCTTGCTGCACGAAAAAAACTTTCATAGTCATTGTTGCAGCATGTATTGAGGCAATTCCCCCTAAGGCTGCGCATGCTCCAAGCAATATATGAAGTGGTTTGTTCTTCTTCATATATTTCCAGAACATTGTGTATGGAATGAGCAAAGCTAAAGTAAATGCTATCGTTATGTAGGCCATTAAAAGCGGGGATGAAGTGCTAGTGAACCATTCGGTAAGCCAGCTAAAATGGCGGGTAAAGTATGTTGCCGCACCTGCTGCGCAAATGAGGAAAAGGACATACATAATCAAAGATAGGGAGGCGATTTGCTTAGCTAGCTTATCATAAAAAATTTTATTTCTTGTTTTTGCTGTAATTTCTAAAATGACAGCAAGAATTGGTGCTCCGATAGCTGATAGAGCGATAAAGTCGCCTACTGCTTTTGGTAGCAAACTAGATGCTAGTCTTAACGGTTCAATGAGATTGTTCATATTTACTTTATCCTTCAAAAAATTAATGTCGCATAACAATTAGTTTCTATTTTATGAAAAGCAAGACCTAAACCGAATTTCGCGTTATTTTTGAATAAGATTATCGTTTTTTTACGTTTAAAAGTCATTTTGGGCTTTGGAGGGTAAAATTACACTTGTCATGTAGTTCCTAAAGGTTATAAATAAACCTCTTAACTTTGTAATTGTGAAACTTAAATATTTATTTATTCTTTTTTGTGAACTTTTGCCTTAAATATGTTTATGAGGCAAGGGTAAGAGTGCGGTCTTTCTGTAAAATAAGTGATCTGCTTGCTAAATTGCATTAAGTCGCTTATTTTGAATCAGTTGAAATTTGAATTGAGCATTATCAATGTCTTATTCGATAACTATACACTCTGCTTACGTTGTTTTCAAAATTCATCTGGAGAGTCATGTTGATGAAGTATTTCCATATTATTGCATTAGTTATCCTATCCTTATCGGTAAGTGGCTGTTTTGCCACGAAGCAGCCAGAGCAACCAGCTTGGGGAGCAAGTGAGGAATGGCGCTTAAAAAGTCTTGAAGAGAATTTTTTGAACTTTAAGGAAGGTTTACGTGAACAGCAAAGTCGTGTTGACGCGAATCATGCCGAAACAATGTCTGAAATTGAAAAAATTCACGATCGTCTTGGCGAGCTTGATAAGTCTATTGCTGACTTGAAAGAAGAGCAACTAAAGACTGCTACTATGAAATCTGAACAAATCATAACTCCTGTTGCTGTGGAGGAAGTGATTGTCGGCGGGAGTGAAAGCAGTGAAGAAAAACCATGGATGAATGTCCCAGGCGAAAATGCAGAGCATAATCAGGTGACTTCTTCATCCGAAAGCGGTGAAGAACTGTATCAGGAAGGAGTTCATCTCGTCCTGAACGGTAAGCCTTTAGAATCACGAAATAAACTAAATACATTCTTGAAAAATAATCCTTCTGACAAGCTTGCTCCAAATGCTCTTTATTGGATCGGCGAAACGTATTATTCTGAAAAGAACTTTGCTCAGTCTATTTTAAAATTCAAGGAAGTCAGCAGACGTTTTCCTAAAGCAAATAAAGTCCCTGACGCAATGCTGAAAATAGGTCTAGCTTACAATAAGTTAGGTGACAAAGAAAATTCAGTTTTTTACTTACGGACTCTCACTGATGATTATCCAAAATCTGATCCTGCTGAAATTGCTAGAAAAAGACTTAAAGAAATTGAGGGCTAGTTGATTATTGGTGAACCTAAGTTGAATCTCAAAGAGGAATATTTTGCATGTCTTGCTTTGCGTTTTACTCCCGGGTTAGGACCAAAGTCCTGGGCGCGCATTTTAAATAATTATTCTTCAGCTTATGGTGCATTAAAGGATGCCGCAAGCTGGGCTGATTTAAATCTTTGTTCTGAAAATGTTGCTGAAGCAGCCCGTTCAGAAGCATGGCGAAGTTCGGCAGAGAAAGAATTCAAAGAAGTCATGCGCCTTCGTTTCGGTATTTTGCCATGGACTCATCCGTCTTTTCCTGCTTCTTTAAAAGAGATTGCTGACCCTCCGACTTATTTGTATTACTATGGAGATCCGTCCCTGCTGGCAAATCCGGGTGTTGCGGTAGTAGGTTCTCGTAAAAGCAGTCGATTGGGGCTTGAGTATGCTCAAAAAATATCAGGAGAACTTTCTGCCATAGGCATTACCGTGATTTCTGGATTTGCACGCGGCATTGATGCCTGTGCACATCAGGAAGCTTTGAAAGGAGTTGGTTCATCAATTGCTGTCCTTGGTACAGGGCTTGATATAGATGATTATCCTCAAAACAGTGGCAACCTGAGGCGTGAACTGATTGAGCACGGTTTGATAGTGTCTGAATTTTCGCCGGGGACGAAACCTTACAGCGGGAATTTCCCGTTTCGCAATCGCATTATTAGCGGGTTGAGTGTCGGCGTGCTTGTGGCGGAGGCCGATGTTAAAAGTGGCAGCCTTATTACAGCAAGGTTAGCTGCAGAGCAAGGACGCGAAGTAATGGCTTTGCCTGGTCCGCTTGGAAGCAGCAATTTTTCCGGGTGTTTGAAGCTCATAAAAGAAGGAGCGGCACTTGTCGAAACAGTTGATGATATTTTGATTAGTATAGGGCATTCTTTAGATGCTAATGCTCAAAGAAAATTTATCCCTGTTTCTGAGAAAAAAAAGCCGCTGTCCGTTGTGTGTGCTGATAAACTGAAAGGCAATAAAAATAATTTATCAATGCCTCCTGAACGTGATAAGTTTGTTCTAAATATTAAAGATCTAGAGCCTGAGGAACAAGAGATAGCTAAAACTCTTGATAGAGAAGGAAAGCTTCATATTGATGAAATAGTTCGTAAATCAGGTGTGGATGTTTCCTTAACAGGAGCTCTTTTACTTGGTATGGAAGTGAAGGGAATCGTTGTGCACTTTCCCGGCATGTATTATGATATAAAACGTTGTTAAGATTTCAGATATATTTTGATTCGAAAGTTTACCCTGCATTTAATTTTTCAAATGTTTAGGAGATGCCCGACTGATGCAGAAAATTCCAGTAAAACTTGCGGCTCCGGGAATGAAGCTGGCAAAACCTGTTACACGTGATAACGGGATGGTTGTGCTTGCGGAAGGACTTGAGCTGACTGACGGGATTATCAATAGGCTTGTAAGTATGAATGTCGAGCGTATTGTAGTGCAGGGAAATCCTCTCGATCTCGGTGACGGTGGAGATTCTTCATGGGGTAAGAAATCTGAACGTCTTGATTATCTTTTTAGAAGATATAATGATGATAAGTGGATGTTCCGCGTAAAGGGTTTCTTTAGAGAATATTTTAATCTCAAAGCGGCAGCTCAAAAAGCCGAAGCAGAAGCTTATAAATTAGCCGAGGAACAGGCTGCAGCCGCAGCTCTTGAAGCTGAAGAAGCAGCTGAAAGGGGAGAGGAAATTTAAATATGTCTGATCTGGATCTTAAAACAAGTGTGAAAGGACAGATTCTTTCAACCTCTGACTTGCCCACTTTACCTTCTGTTTTAGATGAGGTTACAAAACTTGTGGATGATCCCAATTCTTCCACAGAGCAGGTTGCCAAGGTTATTTCACAGGATCAGGTTTTATCCGCTAAAGTTTTGAAAATGGTTAATTCCCCTATTTATGGTTTTCCAGGTCGTATCACTACAATTCAGCATGCTCTTGTTTTGCTTGGCCTTAATGTTATAAAAGGTATTATTATTTCAACGTCTGTTTTTGACATGATTCAACAAGCAATGTCAGGACTTTGGGAACATAGTATCGGCTGTGCCTTAGCAAGTGGCGCTATCGCAAAAGCTGCTGGATTTGAAGATCCTGAAGAATTTACAGTTGCCGGTTTACTGCATGATTTAGGAAAAGTCGTAACTGCAGTGCAATTACCGGAACTGAACGAAGCTGTACGCATGACTGTGAAAGAAAAGAATCTTTGCTATTATGATGCTGAAAAAGTTGTTTTAGGATTCGGACATGACCGTATCAATGCATGGCTTGCAAGGCACTGGCATTTACCTCCTAATGTCAGAGAAGCTATGACATATCATCATCATCCTGACAGAGCTCAGTTTTATCAGCAGACAGCTGCAGTTGTTCATGTCGGAGATTTTCTGGTTCGTCTTTTCGAATATGGTAACGGAGGAGATGATCAAATCTCATACTTCAAGCCGGCTGCTATGAAAATTTTAAAGCTCAAAATGAAAGATCTTGAACCAGTTATGGATGAACTTTCGGAACAGTTCGTAGAAATTTCAGGCTTTACCTTTTAAAGAAAATAACTTCAAAAATGTTTTAACTTTAATTTTTATTGCTATAATTCTTCTCTATCCATAAATATTAGTCATAATATCCTGTTTTAATATACCGTTATGCAGTTCTGCTTTGACGAATCTTGTCAGTGGTGTTAATCGTAACGCCATGGACAGGAATATTAATCAAGGTCATTTAAATATGACTAAACATAGATGTATTTTGGTTTCTCCAGATAATAAGCTAAAGGAACTGCTCGAATCTATTTGGCCGAAAGAAGTTCTTGATTTTACTTGTTATAATCAAGCACGTGGGGCTATTGAAGATATTTTCAATAATCCCCCTGATTTACTTATTGTAGACAATAGAGTTGCGGATGTTTCAGCTTCAGAAGTTGCACGGCTTGTTAAAAGTGAAAATGTTTATCGTCAGCTTCCAGTTATTATTTGTCTTGATGAGAAAGATCTCGAAACTCCTTGGGATTGGGATGAAATTGAAGTTGATGACTTTATTATCCGACCTTTTTTTATGCCCATTGTGCGGGAAAGAGTTAATTTAACTTTTTCCAGATCACTGCGCGCTCTTGATGCTAATCCCCTCTCAAAGCTTCCTGGAAACACCTCAATAATTAACAAGATTCAATCTCTTATAGATAAAAAACAGGATTTTGCATTAGCTTATTGCGATTTAGATTATTTTAAATCATTCAATGATAAGTATGGTTTTTCTCGCGGAGATGAAGTTTTGAGTATGACCGCGCGGATAATTGTAAATACTGTTCGTGGTTTTGCTGGCGAACAGACTTTTGTCGGACATGTCGGGGGGGATGATTTTGTTGTAATCACTCATCCTGACATTGCTGAAGAAGCCTGTAAGCGGATTATTTTTTCTTTCGACGGTATTGTTCCTAATTTTTATGATATTGAAGACCGCAAAAAGAAGTCTATTGTTTCCGTTGATAGGCAGGGAGTAGTGCAGACTTTTCCACTAATGGCTATTTCTATTGCAGTTGTTTTTAATATAGATGGTCAACTCAAACATTTTGGCGAAGCTTCCGCCGTAGCAATGGGGCTTAAGAAAAAAGCTAAGGAAAACCCAAAGAGTAATTATGTCCTCGACCGCCGGAATCCATAATGTAATGCCTGAACCTGTTCAGATCTTTTTCACCCATATGGAGATTGAAAAAGGATGTTCCAATGCGACATTACGGTCATATGAAAAGGATTTAGTTCAATTCGAAGAATTTCTTTCCACTCGCTCTGAGTCACTTTCAAATCCTGAAAATATTTCAGTAGATCATGTTCGAAGTTTTTTGGCTAAACTGCATGGACGTAAGCTTGCAAAAAGTACTCTTTCACGGAAACTTTCTACACTGCGTTCTTTTTTTAAGTATATGGTTCGTCACCGTTTTATTGTAAACGATCCCATGGTAGGAATACGAAATCCTAAGCAGGAAGTTAGGCAGCCGCGGTCTTTAAATGTTGATCAGGCTGTAAATATTCTTGATTCAAAATGCGGAGTCGAACCGCAGGACAAGCGAGATTTGGCTATTGCTGAACTTTTGTATGGCTCTGGATTGCGTGTCAGTGAAGCTGTATCACTTGGTATTTATGATGTGGATACTTCTTCTGGGCTTGTCCGGGTGACAGGGAAGGGGAACAAAGAACGTCTTTCACCACTTAGCGATACGGCGCGTGATGCTCTAGATTCATATCTTGCTGTCAGGGAAGAGCTTGGGCCTGCACTTGAAGAAAACGCACTTTTTATAGGAAATAGGGGCGGCCGTATTAACAGAAGGCAGGTTAATCGTATTCTTTTGCGCATGTCAGAAGAAGCCGGGGTGTACGGGGGAGTACATCCTCATATGCTGCGCCACAGTTTTGCTTCGCACATGTTGCAATCCGGAGCAGATATGCGCTCCGTTCAGGAGTTATTGGGTCATGAAAATCTTACTACTACTCAGCGGTATACTCATTTGAATTTACAGCATATTATGAATGTTTATGATAAAACTCATCCTTTATCAGAAAGTGAAGCAGTAAGTGATAAACAAGGTAAAATTGAAGATTAAGTTACTTATTTTAATAGTTAGATGTAAATAGTTAAAATTTATCAACTTTGGAGGAGGATCTATGAAAAAGCAGACAGCAGCTGTTGTTACAAATGCAATTGCGGCTAATAGTGAGTCGGCAAGGAGTGCAGCTCTTTTTGAAGTACGCAGTTTGAAAAAAGATCTTGCTCAGCTTGAAAAGGAACTTTCTTCTAAGAAAAATGAAAGCATAGATCCTGCATTTGATTTGATTCACAGTGCATTTGAAATTTTTCGCTATACTCAGGTTATCGCAGAAAATATAACATTGACTGGGCAGATTGATGAAGCTCTTGAAAAGTCTTCATATAAGGATTTTCTTGATTCAAAAGGGGCTAGAATATTAAAAAAGCCTGAGGGGTGGCATTGGATTTCTCCAGCCGGAGAAATGCACTTTTTGGGGGCTGGATCTGATACACAAGCCGCTGCAGAGAAGCTTGAGTCTATAATTTCAAGCCGTAAAAAGCCTGCTAAAAAGAAAGCTGCTGCTAAAAAAAGTGTGCCCAAGGCAGAGCCTGATACCGGGAAAGTGGATGGAGAAGTTGATTCAAAATCAGTTGCCGACGATAGTGCTAAAGAGTCTAAAAAAAGTAAGGCAAAATAGTTTTAGATATACAGATTAGGCAAAAAAAAGGCGTTCCAGTTGGAACGCCTTTTTTTGATTTATTATTTGCCCCTTAAGCTGGGCACGCTGCTTCAAATTCAGAGCTGAGTTCAGCAATTAATTCTTTAACAGAGATAATTTTTTTAGCTCTGTATGCATTTGCGCCTGCGAAAGCAAAACCGTATTTCAGTTTTCCGCGCTGTGCGTTGATAAGTGCGGAAGCAATGCAGTATGGAGCTGTTTCAACCTGACAGGTTTTAAGGCATTTAAAGCTGCATTTGAAAGGAGTTTTTTTACCGTCAGTGACTTCATCGAGGAATTTATTTTTAAGAGCTCTCCCCGGTAGCCCAACAGGGCTTTGAATTACGGTCATATCCTCTTCAGAAGCATCAATATATGCCTGCTTGAATTTTTCGTCTGCATCACATTCGTGAGTTGTTACGAATCTCGTTCCAAGCTGCACTCCTGATGCACCCATTTTAATGTACTTACAAATGTCTTCTCCGGTATAGACTCCACCTGCAGCAATAACCGGGATTGTTTTACCAGTTTTTTCTTCAAACACTTTAACAGCATCAAGAACTTCAGGTAAAATTGAGTCTAGCGCAAAATCAGGATCATCAAGCTGATCGCGATGGAATCCAAGATGACCGCCAGCTTTAGGTCCTTCAACGACAAATGCGTCTGGAACATAGTCGAACTTAGACATCCACTTTTTGCAGATGATAGAAGCCGCTCTACCAGAAGAAACTATTGGCACTAATTTAGTCTTAGCACCGTCAACAAGGTACTTAGGAAGATCTAACGGAAGACCTGCACCTGAAAAAATAATATCAACACCTTCTTTGACGGAGGTTGATACTTGTGCAGCGAAATCACTTAGAGCAACCATGATGTTGACTCCAACGATGCCGGAAGTCTTAGCTTTCGCTTTTCTGATTTCATCAGCTAAAGCTTCGCTTTGGGCTTCTGGTGTACTTTTGTTTGGCTTTGAGCTGGTAAGGCCGATCATTGCAGCTGCAATAACGCCTATTCCACCTTCTTCAGCTACAGCTGAAGCTAAACCTGAAAGAGATATCCCTACACCCATTCCACCTTGGATAATGGGTACTCTGGCAACTAGCTCGCCTATTTTAAGTTGGGGAAGCTTCATTTGTAAGTTCTCCTATATGTATTTAATAAACTACTTTAACAATTAAAGATTATGTAAAAAAATCTGTATTTATATGCCGTTATAAAAACTCTAAGATGAAGGTGAACTGTTCTAACTAGATTATAGTGCGAGCAAAGTTTTTTCCTGTATAAGCGTTTAAGTCAAGTGTTTTTTGCTTTAGAATTTATGTAAGACTATGAAATAAATTTGTCTTTGTATGTAATTTAAAACATGCGTTATTGTATGTATTTGTCAACGATCATTTCTGCAAAAAACATAGAGCCTGTGAAGGCAGGAGATATAGCGTTTAGTATGTGTACACTTTTGTTGTCACTTTCAATTAGAAAGTCCATGACAAGTTCGTTACGTTTTATATCTACAAGTTGAGGACGGATTCCAACTTTAGGAGTACTCTCAATATCCTCGGGACTTAATTCTTTTACTAACTCTTTTGCATCGTTGAAAAAACATTTGAAGAAATATTTGCGAGGTTCTTCAAAGGCTATAGAACGAAATTTTTTATTTTTTATAAATAGGACCGCATCTCTTAATATAATGCTGAAAGCCTCGCTGTCCAGTCCTGCTAATATGCCGTAATTTTCTCTACCGAAAGCAGGGATAGCCGTAGGGCCTAGATAAACATCTCCGGTCGCGCTTCTTGTAAAGTGTATGCCTAGAAAAGGATTTTTAATGTTGGGGACAGGATAAATACTTCCTTTAATTATATCAGCTTTATTTTTTTTAAGCTTTTTGTAAATTCCTTTGAAAGGAATGAGCTGGTAGCCTTCGCCGAAGCCAAAAGGTCTGGCAACTTGATCACTGTATGCTCCGGCGACGTTAATAAACAGGCCGCAACTTATTTCACCTTTGTCCGTAACAATTAGGTTGTTCTTTTTGGCAGTGATAAAATTTGTGCCGAGCATAAAAGTTACTTTACCACTTTGCAGTAGATCATTGTAGAGGGATTTCATTACTGCGCGCGGGTCTACAACAGCTGTATAGTGTGAAAAAAGAGCCTCTTTACATGTTTTTGCATTGGGTTCTATCTGTGAAAGTTTCTCTTCATCTATCAGCTCAACTTTTGCTCCGTTAGCTGTGGCTCTGGCATACAGCTCATGCAGAGTAGAAATTTCTGATTTGTTTTTTGCAACAATAACCTTTCCTGTTTCGAGCAAAGGCAGTCCTTTTTCTTTGCAATATGCCTTCATTTTAAAATTACCTGAAAGGCAGGACTGAGCACGCAAACTTCCCGGAGCATAATATATTCCTGCATGCAATACGCCGCTGTTACGACCGGAAGCGTGTTTCGCAACCTCAGCTTCTTTATCGATAATGAGAATATCTTTATGACCTCTGGCGAGTAGCTCACGTGCTAATGTTAACCCTACAATGCCAGCTCCGCATATCATTATTTCGGTAGTCTTCATCAAATTATTCCTCATGCCCCGCATGCTTCACGGTATGAACACCAACTGCACTGAGCTGAACGAATTGCTTTAAATTGCGGTTCATAAATCATATTTTTAATAAGAAATGTTGATAGAGCAGGAATTTTGGTACCGATAATATCGATTCTTTCTTCTTCATTTGTTTTTGAATCAAATAAGAACTTTTCATGACCATCTTTTACAAGCTCAACAAGCGCCGCTTGGTGCGGCATTTCTGATGATGTGTGATGATCCATCAATAAATATAAAGGAAGTTGAAGACTGTTCGCACTTGATTTAATTTTTTCAAGAAATTCTGTTGAATCGTACTGCAAGCTTTGCTGATCTTCAAGTATCGGAGTCCATATTTCAGAGTTTTCCCAGAAAGATTTACGCGGCATGTGTAACTGGCCTGTTTTATAGTCGATGACATAACGGCTGTCGTCACGGCTATCAACCCTGTCGATGCGTCCGTGTATTTTTACATCGTAATCCTTATAACCATCCAGATTAAGAATAGCCTGTGCGCATGTTTCTAAGGCAACTATTTTTGTCTGTCCAATATTGTTAAGAAATAAAGTGAGTCTGTTTTTACCCGCGTATTCGAGTGATTTTTTAATATCATAGGGCAGATTCAGGTAAAGTGAATCGCGCTCAAGCCTCATCATAAAAAGTTCATTTAATTCATTGAAGTTTAGGTCCTTGCCGCAAATTTCATTGCCGAGTTGCGGTGTTAAAAAATCTTTCAACACTGAATGGATAAGTTCCCCGAATCCGGCGCGATCACCGTCCAAGTCAACTGTGGCGGTTTCTCTTACGTTTGAGAGATAGCGGAAAAAGAAAAGTTTGGGACATGTGACATAGCAATCCATAGCCGAAGGTGAAAGGCCTTTATGTTTAAGTAGGTCTTCAAGTTTGTCGGCAACGGGCTCTTTTGCAATGGCGGCGGGCACATTGAGTATCGCCCCGACTGGAAAATTGATTGCTTTTAGAGGGAAATTGTCACCGGGAGTGATTATTTTTCTTTCTTTTTGCTCAAGTTTCCAAAGAAGCTGTTCTACAAAGCGACTGCGTACACTTTTTGAATCAAGCAGGCCCGGTTGAACGCCACTTTGATAGAAGATGCATGATTCTTCACTGCCCATAATGAGTCTGTAAAAGTTATAGCTGGCAACACTTTCGCGTTCATGTGAATCTGGAAGGTCCAGTAAATGTCTTAACTGGTCCGGCAAAAGTGGATCATATGGATCAGTGCCCGGTATTTTCTCGTCTACCGTGTCCAGAATGAATGTGCGTTTAAAGTTCAGCAATCTACTTTCGAGCATGCCGAGTACTTGCATGCTGGAGATGGGGTCCGGTTCAAAGGATACCCGCTGTGAGGAAAGGAGCTGTCTGAATATGGAAAATGATAAAGACTGACCGAAATTTTCTTCACTGATGGAACTTTCGCGAAGTTCAGGAATAACTTCGTTCATCAATCTGAATAAACATTCCGAGTCGAGCAGGTAGCGTTGCCATAAAGTTCCGCCGCGTAAGCGAAGCATTTCTGCCATATGCTGCAGGCTGTCGGCAAGCTCCTCTAATGTTGTGATTTTTGCAAAGCCATCAATGCAAAGGCTCACAACTTCCGCCCGAAGTTCTTCTGTAGTCTCAGAATTATCAATAAGGTTTCCGTTTTCATCGCTATAAACCGGAATAAATTCATTTGGGTCGGCATAAGGAGAGCCGGATCTGAGCACTGTTTCCCATTGATGAAAAATAGTTCTAAGCGGCTGGTCGTTGTTAATTTCAAGCATTTTTAAATATGGATGCCTGATCAAAGCTAAAAGATCTTTCCAGTAGTAATTCGCACCGTTTTTATTTTCCTGAAGTTTTAAAATAGCTTCCAGCAAACCGTTCAGCGCAGATCGTTCAAGCGGATAGCCCATACTTATATTGATGTCGTGCTCTGGCAGGTGATGCATTACCGGAAGCAGTAATGATGTATCCGGCAGAACAACTGCGCATCCGTCATATGATCCGGTTGAAAGTTCTTCACGCATTGCGCAAAGTTGCGAGTGTCGATCGAAACCTTCAAAAAATTTAAGCTCCGGCAGGGTGCAGCTATCTTCGGCGGTGTCATCTGAGACAGCTTCAGCTCGCCAGTTATTTAGCCAGTTGTAGTGCTCTTTTATAGCAAAATGTCCTTTTTCACGTAAGGCTAAGGCTGGGTCGCTATGCCAGATTACCCGCAAACCTAAATTATCCCAGAGGTGATGGAAAAATTTATCTTCAACTCCACTTAGTCCGTAAAATCCAGCTAGATATAATTTTTTGCTATTTAAAATATCATCAAGCTTATTTAAATTCTGTGACAGGTTACGGCTTTCAAGCCCTCCTGTTGACCAGCCTCGTCTTTCAAGTGCTTCTACATATTTAATAAAAATTATTTCTATTTCTTCGAGCAAAGCGGCCGCCCAATCAAGTACCTCTCCTTGCAGCATGGACAGATTGCGCGGCACAACATCTTGGCGCAGCATTTCTTCAAGTAAAGAGGCAAGCCTCGTTCCCCAAGGGAAAAACTTTTGCAAGTCAGCGGGGAGTTTGGATAGTAAACCAGTAGACTCTGCGCGAACTCCTTCTATTATATGAAAAAGTAAACCTACTTGATCCAGCTTACCTATTCTGCGCGGAAAAGCTCCGGTAAGTTTCGGCATAAGCGAACTCACAAAATCTGAGAAAGAATAAATTTCAGGCAGAATACAAGGCTTTGGCAAATCTTTAGATGCAGCAAGAGCTTTCTTTAAATATCTGGCAGGTCGCTGATGAGGAACGATAATAATTGTATCACTCAAATCGCCGTCAGATTCATCTATTAAGAGAGAACTGAAATTTTCGATGAAATCTTTTTTCCACGAAATAATGCTGAAAGGTGCGCGGGTGATCATATCATAACCTCCCGTGTGAACTGTCCATCAAGGTAGACAAGGAGTCCACGTAATTCTTTTTTATTCCCGTACATTTCTTTCAGCAATCTTAAGTACCTTTTAACTTGTTTTTCATTCTCAGGAGAAGGTGAGCCTGTCTTATATTCGACCACCAGCACGCGGTTTTCTTCAAGCAAAAGCAGGTCCGCGCGGTGTGTTTCGCCTTTACTGTCCATAATCGCTACTTCAGGTTTTCCGCTTTCAATGGCCGCGCGTACATCTTCAACGGAGATAGCCCATCTTGTCATGGCTGCGACTTCGGGAATAATTTTATCGCGTTCATCCGCAATGGCTGGAAATTGTGCAAAGGCAGCTTCGGTACTTCGCATACAATCAGCACTGTCATCACCTGTTAGAATAAGATTTTCCATAGCCTTATGCGCGAGCTCGCCTCGCATTCTTGCATCATAGGAATATTCTTCTAAATTGTGGCGATAGACTCGAAGCCTTGGAAGCCATGCCATAAGCTCCGGTGATTGCAGGTCTGAATAGTCGGGGTTGTTTAAATTCTCTGTTATTTCTTGCGCGGGTTCATTTTTATGGAAAGGTTCATCAATTAAAAGATCCGGCTTTATTGGCGCAGTTCCATGTTCAAGCAGTCCTAGATCATTAAAACGTCCATCGAGGATAGTTTCAATTGCTGAAAGTGCGGGAGTTATGCTTTTAACTTTTTCCGACGGCAGGAATCCGTATAATTCTTCTCCGGCTCTGGTCCATGCTACATATAATAAATTGAGCTGTTCAGTGAACATGCGTGTGCGGTTTTCATAGTAAGTATCCCCTAAAGCACTACTCATAGGAGTCAGCATTACTTTGCCGTCCACTTCAATGTCAGTGAAAGTTGTATCCGATCCTGACACTGCCCAGTTATGGAAAGGCACAACAATAACTGGAAATTCCAACCCTTTTGATTTGTGGATGGTCATAATCCGCACGGCGTTGACGGATTCAGGGAGAGGGACTTTTTCCTCAGCGGATGAAAGTTCCCAGAAGTCTAGAAATGCTGCCAGCGATGTACCGCGTTTTTCTTCTGCCAAATGAACAACTTCTAAAAATCTGCGAATATAAAGTTCATCTTGAGGATTGCTTTCAATAATTTTGAAGCGGGCGACCATCTCGCTTGCAAGGTCGTAAGGGGTCATAAGACCGGATTTACGCAGGAACGGCGAAATATGGTAATTCCAGAAGTCTGGGAATTTTTCAGAAAAACGGCGGTAGAGTGGTCCTTTATCTCGTGAACTAAGCCAGCTTACAATTTCATCATTTGATATTCCTGAAATGCGCTGAAACACTTCCTTACCGCAAATAAATTCCAGAAAAGCAAGATCGTCCTGCGGGTAATCCAGAAATTTTAGCAGAGAGACAATCTGGCGAACTACAGGATGTCGATCAAGTTGAAGACTATTTTCGGTTATTACTGGAATTTCTTTTTCCACCAGCCAGTCACAGACAAGCTGGGCATGTCCGTTAGAACGAACAAGGACGCATATATCCTTGAACTCTCTGCGTGGACAAAGTTCATCTATTAAAAGATTAAAATTGCGTTTTGTTTCAGCTTCAATTTCGGATGAAGTTTCGGCAAATAATTTTTGCAGTTTTACATACCCGCCTGAACGGGGTTGATTAGGTGGAAGTTTTTGCGAAGCTCCTTCAAAGGATAAAGCAATTTTTTCAGCAAGTTCTGTCTGCTGATCTTCCGGTCCGTTGGGATAAAGAATCTCTGCCAGATCGGTTGCTACATCGTAGTCGGCTAGAGCATCGAAGAATGAGTTATTGAATTCTATGACTTTTTCAAGACTGCGCCAGTTGTAATCAAGGTGTCCGGGAGTAAACTTGGAGAGTGCGGCAAGTTCCGGTTCATCAGCTATTTCATCAAAAAGTTCAGATCTGCCGCCGCGCCAGCTATAAATTGCCTGCTTAACGTCTCCAACATAAAATAAACTTCCGTTTTTGGATAAACATTCCACTGCCAGTGGAATCATAGCCTGCCATTGTTCAAGGCTGGTATCCTGAAATTCGTCAACGAGTAAATGATGAAGTCTTGATCCCATGCGGCAGAATGCATCCGGCAAGGCTTCACCGCTTTGTAAAACATACGACGCTACCCGTGGAAGTGATGAACTGAGCAGCATTCCGTGCAGTGATTGATATTCAATAATGTCGTCTCGGATTTCTTCAACTATTCTGACAAATGGGGCGAGCGCATATGCTCCGCGCAAAATCATAGCCTGATCACGGTAAAGAACGTGTGCTTTTTTCAGATCATCGTAAATTTTTTCGTGAAAGGAACTAATATCATCTTTAGATTTCTTATTCACGCAATCCACAAAGCTGTCTTTTGTGACCATTGTCGATTCTTTAGGTTCCCCCATAAAATCAAGGTCTGCCGCGTGGGCGAGATATTTAAGCAGGTGACTTGAGGCCGCAATACTTTCATTACTTATTAATGAAGACATGGTGGAAACAGCTTTCATATATTTATCAAAATATCCTTGAAGCAACCCTGCTATCTCTTCCTGATCGGTAAGTCGCTCGCCCGGACATTCCAGAACGTGTTCAAGAATTCTTATCAGCCTGAAACGCATTTGTTCCGCCAGCCAGAATCCTTTTTTATTTTCTTTGATAACAAGGCTTTTAACCGCATCATCCATTAATTTTTTACGGTATTCATCACCTTCTTCGCATTGGGTCAAAAATTTATTGAAGTTAGGTTCAAAAAGAGTAGCAGGGTCGAAAAGTAATTCAAATTCAGGGCTTAACCCGAGTTCAAGGGCAAAAATGCGCACCAGTAGATTCAGTAGACTATCGATCGTTCTGATGTTTAATCTGTTGTAACGCTGTAAAATAGGAAGCAGCTGACGTTTGGCTGCGCTGGGAGTCCAGTCACTGCCGAGTCCGTCACCTTTTATATTCAGTGCTCTGTTTTTAAGTGAGCGAACGACTCTTTCTTTCATTTCCGCAGCGGCTTTATTGGTGAAGGTTACCGCCATTATTTCAGGCCAGCAATATCCTTTAGCTTGTGATGATTTACAGACGGGGATTGAATCTTCTTCTTGCGATCCGGCAAGGAGGGATAAAAAGCGGGCGGTAAGTTCGTAAGTTTTACCGGATCCGGCGGAAGCTTTTACCTGTTTGAGCATATTACTAAGAACCTTTTAAGATTTTGAAATTATATTGTCTCAGTTTGCGGTCTGAGTACGCGGGATGTGATTTTATTTTCCATAACAATAAGGAGCACCGCAGAAATAATGAGTAGGCTTCCGAGGTACCCTGTCCAGTCAAAACTTTCATGCCACCACCACCATGCAAGTAGGGCTGCTGAGACTGGTTCAATTGTCGCAATGACAGATGCGTTTGTGGCTTCAAGCCATTTTAAACCTGCGTAATAAATCGTATATGCGCCGTAGGTACAAACTATTGCAAGTGTGATAATACATATCCATGAAGTCGGGGTTTTGTGGTGAAATTCGAAAAAGGGGAGCAACCCTGCCGCGCCAATCGGAAGGGCGTATAGAAAAATTGTAGGCGTTGAATAGCGTGAAAAAAGTGTTTTTCCGAAAATATAATAAAGGGCATATGTAAATCCGGATGTCAGGCCGCATAAAAGTCCGAACCATGTGAAGGTTAATTCTTTTCCTGTTCCGAAAATCTGAGGCCCGAGTGATACGCAGACAACACCGAGAATTGTCATGGAAAGGGCGCATAGTTTTACAGGCCCCATTTTTTCGCCAAGTAAAAGCCATGACATGAATGCAACCCATGCCGGAGCCGTGTAAAGAAGAACTGAAGCAAGGGCGGCGCCTACTCCATGTACTGCAAGCTGATAAGATCCATAAAAAATAGTGACACCGACTATCCCGAAGCAGGCTACAAGGGGGATGTCTTTAATAGCTAGTTTGAGGGCGCGCATACGGTATGCATGGACAGCGAAAAGTATCCATGCGATTAGAGCTCTCCAGAATGCGTTTTCCAGTGGGGGGATTCCTTGCTCAAGAGGGAATTTAGAAACTGGCCCGATGAGGCTCCACATGACTGCAGCTGTAAGTATTAGTATGCATCCTCGTAAGTTCACGTGTGGCCCTCGAATATTCTGGTTTGATTATTACGAAACAGCAAATTTAATAAAATTACAGTTGGATTGAGTATCAAAGTTGTATGCTTTTTCCATTACACCGTCAAAGATCTATCGCAAGATAGAACCATATAAAGTCAGGAGATTCATTATGGATAATAAGAATTTAAAAGAGCGTTCAAAAGTCGTTGCAACGGAAAATGATGAAGGGTTGCGACTCGACAAATTTTTGATAGTTTTACTTCCGGAAACAGGTCTTCGTCAGCGCAGAAGAATTGTAGAAAACGGTCTGGTTACTGTAAACGGGCGTAGTGCAAAGCCGGGACTTAAAATGTTTGTAGGGGCCGAAGTTGTTTTATATGAAAAAACTGACGCAGACAGTACAGAAGATCTTTTGCCCCATCTTACAATAATCAAAGAAACTGACGATTACGCTGCTGTTTTAAAACCTGCTGGAATGCATTCCGCTTCAATTGCCGGAAGTATGGAAAGTTCAGCGCAGGATTGTCTTGAAGAACTTTTTATGGAGAAAACTCCGATCTTGATTAACAGATTGGATTATTCAACTTCCGGAATACTGCTGATAGCATTCGGGCATGAACAGGCTCGGTTGTTTAAAAAGTATGAAGAAGAAGGAAAAGTCGAAAAAGAATATTACGCCAGAGTTCTGGGTAATCCTGATTCTGAGCTTGTTGTTAAAAAAGAACTTGATACCGACTCCCGCACTGTAACCAAAGTGCTGGACGACGGTTCTGACAGACTCCGCTGGAGCTACGTTGACCGTATGGCCGACTTAGGAAACGGTGTATCCTTGGTTAAAGTCAGAATAGCAAAGGGTGCGCGCCATCAGATTAGAGCGCATCTTGCTTCCGCAGGATTCCCTATTGTGGGTGATGATGTTTATGGACAGGGTTCTGCTGACGATAAGATGTATCTGCATAATCATCTCATTTCATTTGAAGGGTTCAGAGCTGAGTGTGAGCCTGATTGGGATTAAGTTTAGTTTATTATTAATTATGAAAGAGAAATCCCCCTTGGAGTGGTGTGCTTCAAGGGGGATTTTTTATATTTTGTAAGGATTCAAATTTCTACATCAATAAAGCCTTAGCAAAGTCAGCACCGTTGAAGGGGCGTAGATCTTCCATTTTTTCACCTAAACCGATGAAGGTAATTGGGATCTTGTGTTGCATGGTCACGGCAATCATTATTCCGCCTTTTGCTGTTCCATCAAGCTTGGTGAGGATTAATTCATCCACTCCGATTGCTTCGTTGAAAAGCTTTGTCTGAGACATGGCGTTTTGTCCGGTTGTTGCATCAATAACCAAGACACTGCGATGCGGAGCTTCATCATGTTTCTTACCTAAAACTCTTCTGATTTTATGAAGTTCTTCCATCAGGTTGGTCTTGGTGTGCAGTCTTCCTGCTGTATCAAGAAGCATCAGGTCGTAGCCGTTTTTAACTGCGTAATCGATTGCTTCATAAGCTACAGCGGCAGGGTCGGAACCTTCTGCTTTTGCGAAGAATCCTGCGCCCACGCGTTTAGCCCATATTTCAAGCTGTCCGATTGCTGCGGCGCGGAAAGTATCACCGGCGACGATTAGAACCTTGCGGCCCTGCATCTGTTCGCGGTGAGCGATCTTTGCTATTGTGGTGGTTTTACCGACACCGTTTACACCGATCATCATCACAACTTCTGGCGGATTGTATGCCTTAATGCGCTTAGGTACTTTGAAAATTTCGTCCAGTTCTGCGCGTAGAAGGTCTTTGAAATTTTCAGGATTTGTTTCGCCGCTGTTACGTATTCTGGTTTTCATGCGGTCTACAAGCTCGGAAGTGGCTTCAAAGCCGACGTCTGCCATGATTAGAATTTCTTCAAATTCTTCCCAGAATTCGTCATCAAATGCAGTATGACTAGAAAGAAGAGAATCAAGACGTTTGGTTATTTGTTCTCTTGTCTTGGAAAGTCCTTCGGAAAGTTTAATGAAGAGACGGCTTCGTTCATCTTCTTCATCTTCAAGTTCAAGAGCTAGTGCCAGACGATACTGCAATTCAGAGCGGAATTCTTCGACATGTTCATAGTCCATGTCGTCGAGCCATTCTTTGAAGCGGGCGACGAAATCTTCAGCTTCTTTGGCTGGAGCTTCAAGAGCTTTCAGCAGGAAAGTAAGGCGTGCCCAGAGATCTTCTCCGGCAGTATCAATGCCGTCAAGAATGAGATCGAGCCATACGGAAAGGCGTGGATCTGCCTGTTGCAGAGCTTTGGTAAGGTCACGCTGCCACTGCGGTTTGTCTGTACCTGTCTTAGCTTCTCCAGCCATGACCGGTTCGATTATTCTTGCTTTACCGTCTTTTAACTTAGCTGAAGTTTCTACTGCTGGTTTGGGATCAGGGATAGGTTCAGGAGTCACAACGGTCTCAACTACTGGAGTGGAAACAGATTCCAGAGTAGAAGTTGGTTCAGGCGTTGATGTGGCTTCTACCTTGGGTTCAGGCTTAGATTGCGGCGTAGGAATTGGTTCTTGTTCAACTATTTTTGCTGGTTCAGCGGTTTTGCTTTGAACAGGAGCTTCTTGGTGTTCTGGAGCTTTCGGAGCAATACCCTGACTCGGTTGTTCCTCATCTCCTAAATATTCTTTGAGAGCTTTTGCGGCTCTATCTTCCGGGCTGACCCATAGTTTTTTTACTTTAGAAAAAAATCCCATTGAAATCCCCTTTGAAATCTATTTTGAATTACGGAAGATAACGCAGTCGGAGCCGATACGCAACTATCTATAGGTTGTAACCTAAGTTATCGCTACCAATATATAAGCTGATTTTTCAGTTCGTGAAGGTTTACCCGTTGTCATTCATCATTTATATAGATTCACAAGTTTGTTGAAATTTGTACGTCTTACATATACATCTGTGCGAAACGCAATTAATGGAGACTTTTTATGAAAAGAACATGCATAAAGGCAGCTTTGAATGCGGTAAACCCCGTATCCGATATACTTATTAAAGGATGGGTCCGTACTAAGCGTGATAGTAAAGGGTTTTCATTTCTGGAAGTAAACGATGGTTCCTGCATCATGAATATTCAGGTTATCATTGATCATACTCCTGAAATTGAAGCAGTACTAGAACGTATATATACTGGCGCATCTGTGAGCGTGCTTGGTGAACTTATTGAGTCTCCGGGTAAAGGGCAGAAGTGGGAAGTCCGCGGTAAATCCGTTGAACTTATTGGTGCTGCGGACCCTGAAACTTTTCCGCTTCAGAAGAAACGCCATTCTGACGAATTTTTAAGAACAATAGCCCATCTTCGTCCCCGTACAAATAAATTCGGAGCTATGTTCCGTATCCGCGCTGAACTTTCCTTTGCTGTGCACCAGTTTTTCCGTGATAAAGGCTTTTTCTATGTTCATACTCCTATCATCACTGGATCAGACTGTGAAGGTGCAGGAGAAATGTTCAGAGTAACTTCTCTTGATCATGACTCACTGGCTAAACTCGGCAAAGCAGAGCAGGGCGCTAATGATTTCTTCGGTAAAGAATCTCACCTGACAGTTTCAGGACAGCTTTCTGCGGAAATGTATGCTCTTTCACTCGGCAGTGTTTATACTTTCGGCCCAACTTTCCGTGCTGAAAAATCAAACACCCCACGTCACGCCGCTGAATTCTGGATGATTGAACCTGAGGTTGCATTTGCAGATCTTGAAGATAATATGGATCTCAGTGAAGAAATGGTGAAATATCTAATTAATCATGTCCTTGATAAATGCGCTGATGATATTGAGTTATTTGCTAAGTTTGTTGATAAAACTTTGATGGATACACTTAAAAATATTACAGATAATACTTTTGAGCGTGTAACTTACACTGATGCCATAGAGCTTTTAAAGAATTGCAAAAAAGCTAAAAAATTCGAGTATAAACCTGAATACGGCCTTGATCTCCAAACTGAACATGAAAGATATCTTACTGAAGAGCATTTCAAGAAACCTGTAATTGTTTATGATTACCCTGTTGAAATTAAACCTTTTTATATGCGCCTTAATGATGGTGGTAAAACCGTTGCCGCTATGGATTTACTTGTTCCTAGAATCGGTGAACTTATCGGTGGTTCTCAGCGTGAAGAAAGACTTGATGTGCTTGAGCGCAGAATAACTGAAACGGGAATGGAAACAGAAGATTACTGGTGGTATCTGGACAGCCGTCGTTTTGGAACTGCTCCGCATGCCGGATTCGGAATGGGGTTTGAGCGTATGCTTATGATGATCACCGGAGTTACCAATATCCGTGACGTAATACCTTTCCCGAGAACTCCTAAGAGTCTTGAATTCTAAAAATTAATTTACTGATATTAACAGGGCCGTATGCGCGGCCCTTTTGTGATTTTATGCTTACTATTCCACGTCATATCAAGTCTTCAACTGACATCCCGAGTATTTTTCTGGATGGGCTTACTCTTGTCCAATATCGAAGCCGAAGTTCTGATTTTAAACATGAGGTTTGTGTTTCCCAGCATTCGCTGGTCTTTATTCTTGAGGGAAGCAAGCTAATCCATTCTGCTTCCGGCGATATTAAGCTTGGAAAAGGAGAAGCGTTTTTTATCCGCAAAGGATGCCATATAATGTCTGAAATGGTTCCTGAAGAAGGCGGATTGTTTAATACTATTCTTTTCTTTTTTAATGATTCAATGTTTAATGAATTTGTTGATTCATTAAATCTTGAAAATTTTCCTGTTCAATCGGAAAAACCTCCTATCTTTAAAGTAGCGGTAAATGAACCGATAGAAATCTATTTGTCTTCTATTGCTCCTCTTTTCGGGACACCTCTTGCGCGTGATGAACAGTTTCTTCGTCTTAAAGTGCGTGAGCTTCTTCATTATATATGTGCGTCTAAAGGAAACAAAGATTTTATTAATTTTTTGCATTCCTGCCGCAATGAAATGAAGAGCGATCTAGCTTCGATCATGGAACGGTATTTTAATAAAAATATCAGCTTAGAAGATATGGCGGAGCTTTCCGGGCGGAGTCTATCAACGTTTAAGCGCGAATTTCAAAAAATATTTGGAACCACTCCGGCACGGTGGATTCGTGATCGCAGGCTTGCTTGGTCCGCACAACTGATTCGTAATTCTGCTAAAAGTATCTCTGAAATATCTTATGAATCCGGATATGAAAGTCTTTCTCACTTCAGCAGTATCTTTCGCAAAAATTACGGCATAACCCCACGCGAATACCGATCTGGCCTTAAATCATCAAAATCTGAACTTTAAACGAGAGTCAGTATTCTTCTTTTTCTATAGCTTGCTTCAAAACAACCAAGGAGGAAGTTATGAAAAGATATGTAATGATTTTTGTATGTATTATGATGGCAATGCAGCTCGGTGCATGTTCAACAAAGAGCGTTAAGGTTGAAGGATTCTCATCGCCTGAAAGTGTTACCACTGACGGTTCTTATTTTTATGTTTCCAATGTCGGTAAGGAACTTAAGCCGATGGATAAGGATGGCGACGGGTTTATTTCCCGTCTGTCTACCAAGGGTAAGGTGCTGGACGCTCAGTTTATAAGCGGTCTTAATGCTCCTAAAGGAATGATTGTTAATGACGGTATTCTCTATGTGGCGGATATCGATAAAGTTAAAGGCTTTTCGGTAGCTGATGGAAAACAGGTTTTTGATCTTGATTTCTCTGCCCAGGGAACATCGCTTTTGAATGATATGACTGTTGTTGATGAAAACACCTTGTTGGTTTCGTCAACAGATGTCGGAGCAGTGTACGAAATATCACTTAAACCTGTCCCGTCATTACGAAAAGTAGACTCAAATGTTGACCTTGTCGCAGCTAACGGCATTTACTTTGATCGTCAATCAGAAACTTTGTATGTAGTGACCTACGGCACCAACAATAAATCCAATGGTTTTGTCGGAAAAGGTAAGCTTGAGAATGGCAAGTTGGATTTCCAGAAAATAGATACTGTCGGTGGATTGTTCGACGGTGTAGCTGTAAATGATGGGAAAGTGTATTTCTCTGATTGGGTTACTTATGAGAAAAAAGGTGTTCTTAAAGAATTTGATTTAGCATCAGGTAAAACCGTAACACTTGATTTGCCGGAAAAGATTGGCGGCCCTGCTGATTTTTACATGGATAAAGATAGTAAAAAGTTGTGGATTCCTATGATGATGGAGAACTCTTTGTTGATCACTCCGTTTTAATTAACCCTCGTTTACCATCCCTGATAAAGTTGTCCCCCTTCTATACATATAGAAGGGGGATTTTTAGTGATATTACTTTATAGGCAAAAGTAGTATAGTGACCAGATGTTCCGGGGTGGTTGCATGAGGATCATTAAGATACTGCTCAAAGCAAGGTCCGCCTGTGCATTCTTCACCGCTTTCGGGCAGCCATTTGGTGCATAGTTCCATCCAGCTATCAGCAAGTTTATCATAAGATCCAAGATGCGCAGTAACAGCATATCTTCCGCTTTCTACGTCTCTGATTTTAACATCACCTGCTGTTTCAACTTCTTTGTCTAAGGTGATGCATGCTTCTGAACGCAGTTTCTCTGCTGAAACTTCTAATGGGTTGTCGTAGTACACTCCATAAGATTTTGTTCTTTCTGAAAACAATCCCTTTTCACCTGCCCATGAGGCAAGCTTCATCCATGCAACTTCTACTTCCTGATAAGGTCCTACATGTTCAACATATGCCAGTTTCATAGGTTCAAGTGCCCAGATTTTTACGTCCATTTTATGCTCCGTTAAGTTAGGTGTTATATTAAAATATGCCTAAATAAATTTCAGTTATCAGATTTTCAGGAGAAGTTTCTGGAGGATGATTAATATATTTCTCAAAGGATGGAATACTGTTTTTAAGCAGATACTTGCTTGTAGGCAGCCATTTGCCGTAGAGTTCTTTGTATGCGTCTTCAAGTCCTTCGTACGAACCGTAGTGAGTTCCTACTGCGTACTTTCCTGCCGGTATGGTTTGAATTCCGATTTCGCCTTCCGGCAGAATGTTTTCAGGAATGCTCATGCAGGCATCATATCTGATTTTATCTGCAGGAGTTACTGAAGGAGAATCATAGCACAGTCCCATAAATTCTGTCTGATGATTTAACAGTCCTTTTGGTCCTGCCCATCCGCACAGCTTATCCCAAGCCTTATCCACTTCAAAATATGATCCGATATGGCGGACAAAGGCCACTGACGTCTCTTCTCGTTCGCATATTTCAACTTTTATGGTTAGCGGAGAATCGTTTATTCTAAGTTTCCCTGTTGAAATGTCGGGAGAATAGTGAATCCCACTGTTAACAGGAGGCACGGCCACTTCTCGTGATTTTAGTCTGTAATCGCTGGGCGGTAGTTTAAACATCTTTTTAAATGCCCGACTGAACGTTTCTGGAGATTCATACTGAGCGTCAAGACTGATATTAATGATTGTGTCATTCTCATAGCAAAGTTTATATGCGGCTTTCTCAAGTCTTAAGCGGCGGATATGTTCTTTTAAACTTTCACCGATCATACCTTTAAATATACGGTGAAAGTGTACAACCGAAAAGCATGCAAGCTCAGCTAATTCTTCCGGTGGGAGTTCTCGGTCCAGATTTCTCTGAATAAACAATAGAACTTCCATCATTCTTTCATTGTATGGCTTCAAGATGTTGGACATGGATATCTCTTAATATTTCCATGGACTTTAGTGCATGACATTTTTTATCATTTTAACATTGTTGTAAGTGAAGGCTATATTGTCTTTAAAGTAAAGTAGATATTCGGGTTGCTGAATCACTTAGTATAGGTTTAATCTAAGAGCATGAATAAGCTTAAAAAAATCATTATTTGTGTTGCGGCCGTGATGTTTTTAGTCTCATGTAATTCTGTTAAAAAAATTACAGGAAGTCCATGCGTGAGTAATTCCACTACGAGCTCACAGATAATTGTAGATTCTGCCGCATGCGCAGTCAGACAGATGAAACTTGAACTGGATGGTCCGACGATTGATTACTTGTTTGAGATTTCAAGAGCTGTGTTTATTTTTCCTGATGTGTATAAGCTGGCATTTATGATCGGAGCAGAAGGTGGAGCAGGGGTGCTATGTGCAAAAGATCGCACCGGTTTTTGGAATGGTCCGGCTTTTTATACTATGGCAGGTGTAGATATCGGGCTTCAAGGAGGAGTGGCAGGGAAGACCGTGATGATCTTTCTTATGGATGACGACGCCTTGGAATCAGCTATAGCTGGAAAGCTAGATTTATCTCTTGGGGCTGATCTAGCCATAGGTGATCTAAGCGGGCAAAGTCATCGTGGTAGTTTTGATGTGCAAGGAAATATCTTTCCA
Organism: Desulfovibrio sp. UCD-KL4C; assembly: GCF_006210265.1. Lineage (NCBI taxonomy): Bacteria > Pseudomonadati > Thermodesulfobacteriota > Desulfovibrionia > Desulfovibrionales > Desulfovibrionaceae > Desulfovibrio > Desulfovibrio sp. UCD-KL4C. Next base: position 1,624 of record NZ_VCNC01000010.1, on the reverse strand, counting down.
CTAGTCTACCAAGCAGGAGCATTTGCAGGAGTTTCATACCGAACAGGGGCTCTCATGGTCGGTAACGAAAGAAACAAGGGGTACTATGGCAAAGCTCTCAGCGTGAAAGAACTGCTTATGACTCATGAGCATGACAAGCCGGAAGCTGATATTCTTCTTAATGCACTTGTCGGGTTATAGATTAGCTCTCGCTTAGAGCTACCATTACTTTTTTACGTTGCCGTGTATATTGAAGTAGATCTTTACATATGAACTGTGCGCTGTGGTAAAAGGCAAAGAATTGTACCATCTTCTGTAGATAAAAGCGTCTTGTAACTCCTTCATTACGCAGACTCTGCAGTCTCTCTTGCGCTGCATCGAATGCTATTTGCAAAGCCTCTTCGTCAGGAGTTTTTCCTGCACTGATAGCACGCATTGATTCGGCTGTAACTTTGGATAGGGCTCTAAGCTCATCTTTCATTATGATTTCGTATCCTTCACCCTGAACATTATTAAGTGCGTGAAGCATTGCCCGCATGTGAGATGCACCCTTTTCAAGGGTGGATACTTTTAAACCAAGCAAATCTGTATCTTCTATATATAAGAGCCTTTCATGTCGTAGAACCTTCAAATAGGTTTCGCGGTTAAGAAGGATTTTACTGTTAAAAGAGTCGAGCATTTCAGAATCGACGCTGGTTTGCATGTTTAGGAAGCTTTCCATCAGTATTTCATAGTGGTCTGCGCATTCGGAAAATTGACTGCAAAGACTTTCTTTTAAAGCTTCAGCTGCTCTTAAGGGCCAAATTAGAACGCTGACTAAGAATGCACTCGCAACTCCGACGGTAATTTCCAAAACTCTGAACAATCCGTACTCGATACGATGAGCTTCTCCTAAACTTGCAAGTGTAACAATAGTCGTGGTGATAGCGGCCATGCGGTAGCGGACATTATATCTTGTCATGTATGCACAGAAAGCTGACGAAATAAAAAGAGATAATAGCGTCATTGCCGGAGTTTCAGGGAATATTACTATGCAGAGAATACCGATTGCTGCGCCGATAGCTGTTCCTGAGAATCTGTACCAACACATTCTAATAGAATCAGCTACATTGATCTGCATTACAATTACGGCAGACAAAGCAGCCCAGTAACCATAACTAAGATGGAAGAGGTTTGCTATGGAATACGCCATGACAGCGGCAATACCGGTTTTTATACCATGTTTAAGATGGGGAGACTGTGATTGAGGAGTGAACATTATTTAAAAAGGCCTTAGATATGGTTGAATAGTTTAGATAGTTAATATGGTAAGAGTTAATAATGAGCTTACGCTTCATGTGCAATCATTATGTATATCAAAATTAGCAAAAGCAAGTATGAGTAGTGACTATTTCAAAATAAGTGTTCTAAGTAGCTGAAAGAGGGATTGTATAATGATAACTTTTTAGAAGACTAAGTTAATTATATCAGAGCTTAATGTCCTCTAAGTCTTTTTAATCTGCATCCGATATCAACAATAATTCAAAAACCTGTTGACTGTTTGTAGTGAATTACATAGAACCTCTTTCTCGGGTCGGCAACGGCTGAACGCCACCGCGCTTCCCGAGTTTTTTTTTGACTGACCGGTCACAAAACGGTTGACATT
>NZ_VCNC01000009.1 GCF_006210265.1 Desulfovibrio sp. UCD-KL4C | reverse complement strand
CTTTAAGTAACCATGGATTGAACATGGGTACTCGGTTTGCGCTTTAAGTAACCATGGATTGAACATGGGTACTCGGTTTGCGCTTTAAGTAACCATGGATTGAACATGGGTACTCGGTTTGCGCTTTAAGTAACCATGGATTGAACAYGGGTACTCGGTTTGCGCTTTAAGTAACCATGGATTGAACACGGGTACTCGGTTTGCGCTTTAAGTAACCATGGATTGAACATGGGTACTCGGTTTGCGCTTTAAGTAACCATGGATTGAACATGGGTACTCGGTTTGCGCTTTAAGTAACCATGGATTGAACATGGATACTCGGTTTGCGCTTTAAGTAACCATGGATTGAACATGGATACTCAACTTGTGCTTGAGTTATAAATATTAGAGAATTAATAATTCGTCAAGGGGTATTTTAAAAAAAACTTACTAATAAACGAAATTTTTTTCTATAGAAAATGGGATAACTCTGAATCGAAGTCATAACTATCAAATATATAAGTATTTTTTTATAGGTTAAACCAAAATTAGAAGTTAATCGAATAATCCAGACAATACCCGTAAACATCCACGTCCCCTCCAGCAAATTTTAGCGCGTCGGGAGTTATGAATCTTCCACTGGTGGGATCGTATTCACAATGTCCAAAGTGGATTAGTCCGGTATCTTTATCTGTTAAACCTGTTGCAAAACCTATATAAGTATCAAATTTTTCATTACTATCGAATAATAGATTACCAAATGAATCATATATAATCCGCTTTATCTCATTACCTTGTTCGTCCGCAACCATGAAGATTGAGTCAACTCCGCCTTCATCATCATAAACAAAGATTTTGGGATGCAGTCCTTCACCGTCAGTGATGGCAGCAAGTGTGGTTAAATTCTGCCAGAGATATTTTCTACAACCTTGCCGTTGATAGATTTTGTAATTATGCGACCTTTGTTGTCGTAAAAGTATTTTGTATCCAGCTTCGGTAACCTATAACTTACTGTTGTACTGGTATAATGAACTGTTTTACTGTCTTCTTTTATGTAAAAAATTTCAAAACACAAAAAAGCCCATGCCTAAATATTTAGGCATGGGCTTTTAAACCTAACTGCTTTTCAGCGGCTATTGGATCAGTTTTTCCATTCTAGCCTGATTTTTTACATACTCGATTGCTTCTTCCATTGTGGAAACATCACCTGAAATCTGTGCGATGAGCAAGGATTCACGAATGATACCTACTACAGGTCCGGGGTTGAGTCCGGTGTATTGCATAATTTCATTTCCGTTGAGGAAAGGATCAAGTGCTTCTTCCGGAATATCTGCACGTTCAAGCATTTTGAGGTTATGGTTGAATTCTTTATACTGAGACCCGCGAGCTTTAATATCTGCTCTAACCATTTCGATAAGGCGTGGATATTCAGCAATAGCCTTGAACTTTCTAATGCCCTTATCGGTAAGCATAAAGTGAAAGCGCATGTGATTGCGAACTATGCCGCAGATGAGATCTACATCTTCCTGCGGGAAGTTGAGGCGAGTAAGGATTTTTCTGGTTACTTTAGCTCCAACCCGATGGTGTTGCAGGAACTGCCATTCTCCGTCAACTTCTTCGGCTGTGAAGACCTTACCTACGTCGTGGAACAGACATGCAACCACGCCGAACCAGTCGTAAGGAAGTTCTTCAGGGTAGAGGCGCATTACATCAAGGGTATGATTGAATACGGTCTCGGTTTCACCTGTTTTGCTGTTTTTCACCTGTGTGAAGCGTGAAAGGGCTGCAACCTCAGGGATAAGTCCATGCAGGAGCATAGTTTCGAAAAGCAGTGAAACAAACATGTACATGTTTTCTGCTTCAACCTTGCGCCATTCATCCATAATCTCAGGGATTGGCACATAGTTTAAGATACGTTTACATGCTCTGATAATGGATGCTTTGGTATTGCTTTCAAGTGGAAGATTATAGTTTGCAGCAAAACGCAGAGCTCTGATTCCCATGAGGTAATCTTTTTTAAGAGTCTGATCAGGAATTCCCAAAAAGCAGACTTCTCCTGAGCTGAGCGGGGCAAATCCTTCGTAAGGATCTCTTGCTTTAGGGATATAAGGGCATGCGGAAGACATTGGAATTTCTTGTTTCTTTTCCAAGGCTTTAAGCAATCTCGGAGTCATGCGTGAAACGCACTCTTCAGGGTGAGAAGAGTTGCTTGTGTCAGACATATAGAAATAGAAGGTGGTTTCTCCTTCTGTCAAAATAGCTGTTACTTCGTTTTTTCCTGCTACTTGAATATTAGGAAAAAGCTTGTTTAGCCCCTTGAAATCCAGTTCAGTGGAAATATCGAGTATTACTTCTTTGCCTTTATCTTCAATAGTAAGCTTTTGAAGCCTTTCGCTGATAATGTAGGCGTCATAGCCGTTGCGCATAATGGTTTTACAAATTCCAACCGCGTCTTTAAAGGGTTCGCTCATAGTTTCTCCTTAAGGCTAAATATATTAAATCTTTAATCGTTTACCTAGTTTGCAGAAGTGTTTTCTGCTGTTTCATGGAGTCATACTATTTTTTTGCCGCCAAGGAAATGACTTATCACCCGTCCTTTCAGGGTTTGTCCTAAGAAAGGTGTATTTTTACTTTTTGAGTGCATGGTTTCAGCACACAGAGTCCATTCTTCGTCAGGAGCAAAGAGGAAAAAATCGGCTACATCACCTTTTTTAAAACGGTTCAACGGCAGGGAGAAAGTTTTACAGGGGGCGGTGGTCCACATCCTTATAAAATCGTCGAATGTAATTTTTCCGGAAGTAACAAGTGACCAAGTCAGTGACAGTGCTGAATCAATTCCTGATATCCCGCACGGAGCAACCATAAATTCTACTTCTTTTTCATGCGCTGCATGTGGAGCATGGTCAGTTGCAAACATGTCGATAACTCCTTCACGGATAGCCTGTAGAAGGGCTTCAACATCGTCTGCTGTACGCAGTGGAGGATTTACCTTGGTGTTGGTTCCATATCCTTCCACAGCCTCTTCAGTGAGCAGGAGATAGTGAGGGCATGTTTCAGCAGTAACCTTAACACCGCGTTTTTTGGCCCATGCGATAAGTTCAACTGATTTACGGCACGAAATATGTGCAAGATGGATATGTATGTCGAGATATTCTGCGAAAAGCAGATCACGCGCTACTTGAGCCGCTTCCGCAACATCCGGTTGTCCGGCAAGACCGAGAAGGCTAGAGACAGCGCCTTCGTTCATTCCGGCTCCAAGTTCAAGGTACGAATCTTCACAGTGATCAATTACGGGTTTTTCGGTATCTGAAGCGTATTCTAATGCTCTACGGAAAAGTTCAGTGTTTTTAACAGGTATACCGTCGTTTGAAAAAGCGACACAACCTGCTGATGCGAGATCGTGCATAGAAGTAAGTTCTTCGCCTTCAAGTTTCTTGGTCAAAGCTCCGATAGGGAAAAGGCGTGGACCGTTTGGAAATGTCGCGCGAGCTTTGCGAATCATTTCAGACGTGACCACAGCATTATCATTTACCGGACTGGTGTTGGCCATGCACATAATGTTTGAAAAACCACCGTGTGCGGCTGCTTTGAGGCCGGAGACAATGTCTTCTTTATATTCAAAACCGGGATCTCTCAGATGCGTATGAACATCAGTCAAGCTCGGCATTAGCAGGTATCCTCTGGCTGCAACAACTTCGGCTCCTTCGTACATAGAGTCGGATGAAGGTATTATATCGAGTACCTTTCCATCAGCTACGAGGAGATCGACCTCTTCACCTTTCCATACCGCTTTGCGGATAACCAGTTCAGGATTGGTCATAGTCAATTTTCCTTATTATTTCTTGCGGGTGAGATAGAGATAAAGAAGAGCCATACGAACAGCTACGCCGCTTGCCACCTGATCGAGTACAAGGCTTGATGCAGAATCGGCCAGAGCTGAATCTATTTCAACGCCGCGATTTATCGGGCCGGGGTGGAGTATTTTAACCTCTGGAGATGCCAGTTCCACCTGTCTTTGGCCTAGTCCAAAATAGCGTGAATATTCCCTCAAATCTGGGAGGAGTCCGGCTTTTTGCCTTTCTAGTTGCAGTCGAAGACACATGATAGCGTCAACACCCTTGGATGCTTCATTTACGTCAGAAAAAACTTCTACTGGCCAGTTTTTAGTATTTGGTGGGAGAAGAGTTCTGGGTGCGCAAAATCTGACTTTTGCGCCCATCATGGTAAGCATGATGACGTTTGATCTTGCAACTCTGCTATGGGCTATATCGCCTAAAATAAGGACGGTTTTGCCTTCCAGCGCTCCCCATTCCTGATAGAGGGTAAATCCGTCCAGCAAGGCTTGAGTCGGGTGGGCATGTCTACCGTCTCCGGCATTGATAATGCTGCAATCGAGCCTTTCAGCAAGAAATGCCGCAGCTCCGCTGGCCCAGTGCCGGATAACAACTCCGTCAATATTCATGGCTTCAAGAGTAAGGCCGGTGTCTTTAAGTGTTTCTCCTTTGGTTAAGCTGCTTGAGCTTTTAGCAAGAGAGAAGGTGTCACAGGAAAGTCTTTTCCCCGCCATATCAAAAGATGTTTTAGTTCTGGTACTTGGCTCGGCAAAAAAAAGGACCACACTATGGCCTTTTAATGTAGGTACTTTTTTTACCGGACGTGAGTTAATCTCCTGAAAATAGGTGGCTGTTTCAAAAATATGAGCCACGTCTTCTCTAGAGAGCTGTGTGATATCCAGTAAGTCTTTGTGTCGCCACTCCATAAGCTGTCCTCTGCTTGCGCCTATTTTTAGGCGAGATTAGCGGTTTGCCGTATATAACGGAGTTATTGAAATAAAAGATCTTCAAGATGAGTTGGAACAGTCGCAAAGACAGCTCTTTTTCCCACTTCAAGTGATCCGTATAAATTTTCTACCATCAAAGCCTTAGCCCCGTTTTGTGTAACCAGAGATAAAGCCTGCTGTGGTGTAAGAGGAGTTTTGATATTTTTTAAAAGATATTCCAGCTCGTTCCACATATTAAGGTCATGATTTGATGCTATGCTGTCAGTACCTAAGCAGGTGTTTATACCGGAACTGATGATTTTTTCCCACGGAGCGCGACCTTCACCGATGAATTCATTGCTTCGCGGACACAGGCAAACGTTGGTTTTAGTTTCTGCTAAAATATTTATATCAGTAGCTGAAACTCTTACGCAATGGATAGCTAGTGTTGATTCATCGAGTATTTCAAGTGAACTAGCATATTCAACAGGGGATAGACCTTTATTGCCGCAATCTGCCAGCAATCCTGCACCGCTAAGCATCTGAGCGAACGCACCTGTTCCTTTTGCTACTATTTCGTCCTCTTCTTCATTTTCTGCCAGATGAATAGAGTAGGGACGGTTTGCTGCTGAATCCGCCTTTTTAATGGCGCGGAGCATCTCGGCATGAGTAGAGTAAGGGGCATGTCCCGCACCTGCCAAGCGACCTAGAGGATATGTTTTATCAGGAAAGAAGGATGCTCCCCCTTTCGGAATCTGCGGGCCGATGGCTTCGCAGAAAGCGTAGAATCCGATACCTGCTTCGTGCAGAAGTTCTGCAACTTTGGAGCAGTTTTGCGTAGAGATATCAGCGCAAAAAGCTGTTCCGGTTTTAAGCATAGAGGAAATAGCATTACGAATTGCAGTTTCATCAATGGCATAGGTAGCGTTGCTGAGCAGTGATATTATCCATGGCATGAATCCTTGGCCTTGTAGTGTCTTCCCTTCAAGGTGAGAAAGCTCGAGGTGAACATGTGCATTGATAAGGGCTGGGACAAGTGTCACATCGCCTAAATCTGTTACGTCACCTGAAAAAGAGTTTTTAATAGAGGACCATGTTCCTGTTTCCAGGATTTTTGTTCCGTTGTGGATACAGGCAAAGTCTTCAACTAGTCCCATTCCTTCCTGAAGTGTAACGGCTTTAGCCGCTCTGATGCATTTTTTCATAAGCAAAAAAATGCCGGGCCAAATGGCCCGGCTAGGTTTGGTAATTTATGGTTTTTCATAAAAGACATAATTAGTGGAGTAGTCACTGAATTCGAAATAGACTTTCTTTTCGTCAGGATCTTTTATGCCGTTGAAGTTGGCGTCAAGAACACCATATCCGAAACGGTAAGGACGATAGAATTTATCACCGGTTCCGGTTGCAGTGGATAACTTATCAATTTTTACAAATTTTTTGACAAGTTTACCGCCGGAGTAAATTTCAAGAACGCCATTAACACCGGTCCAGTTCTGGATAGATCTGCCGATTTTATTTTGAGTTTCCTGAGTACATCCTGCAATCAAAGCAAAAGATACCAGAGTAACTACAGCAAGTATAATTTTAATTTTGTTCACTGAAAATTTCTCCTGAAAGTGTTTGCCCCATCTGGAGACAAACTTGCCGTTCATACATCTTTTTGTGATTAAAGCAAAGGATGCCTAGCGTGCTATTCTGCGGCCGGGTACCATAGATAATGAAAGCCAGCTTTTGGCGGCAAAAAATGTCCGGCATCTATATTAATAAGTGCTGGAGCAACTGCCTGCGATGATGCTGAATTATATAAAGTGTCATTCGGATAAGTTTTGCGTTTGTAAGTGATGACTTTTGCATCTTTAGAAATTCCGGCAAGTTCACAAGCCTTATCAACAGCATCCGGGATATAGCCGATGCTGTCTACAAGGCCGATTCTTTTAGCATCATCAGCACTGAAAACTTGCGCAGTGAAGACCTGTTTAAGGTTTGTTTCGGAGATCGAACGGTGTTTTTTAACGAGGGATTTAAATCTGTTCGCATAGTTAGCGATAATCCTATCGATTATTGCCTTCTGTTCAGGGGTATCCGGTTTGAAAGGTGCGCCCATATCTTTATTGCGACCAGATTTGGATACTTCAACTGAAACTCCTATTTTATCCATTAGTCCTTCAAATTTTGGACGCATGAAAATAACCCCGATTGAACCGGTAAGAGTTGTAGGGTGCGCCATAATCTCGTCGGCAGGAAGGCTGACATAATAACCTCCTGAAGCAGCTACATCCATCATGGATACAACAATTTTCGCCCCTGTTTTTTTCTTAAAGAGCATAAGTTCATTGTATAGAACATCGCTGGCTGTTACCGAACCGCCGGGGGAATTTATTTTCAGCACCAATGCTTTGATGTTTTCGTCTTGCTTAGCAAGTTGTAACCTTGATGATACTTCTTGGACCAGACTTGGTTTTGCGCCGAAAAGGCTTTTGGAGGCTTGGTCTGAGATTGTCCCGTCAATTGATATAACAAGTACTTTATCTGAAGCATTACCCTGAATAGTCTTTTCTAGTAGAGGGTCGGTGCCGTCAGGAAAGAGGTTCATTTTGGGTTGGCAACCACAAATCAGTGTAGCAATCAGCAGGGTCAAAAGGGAAATTCTTTTCATTTATGAGTACTCCGTTTGTTTGGCTGAAAATAGCAGAACAGGAGTTTTTAAGCAAAGGATGTATTCAGGGGAAAGCTAGAAAAAGGGAGACCCCTTGGAGAGTGAGATCCAAGGGGCCTGATGTGAGTGAGGAGTGCAGTATATATAAAATTAGCTTGATGCTAAGACATGCGTGCAAGTTGACGTTTGTATTCAGGAGAGATGTTGAGTCTTTCGATATCGCGAAGGTTAACAAGAGTTCCTCTCATTAGTGCGCGATCACGTTGTCCGCTACGGATGCATAATGCTGTCCATACTGGAAGCCAAAGTCCAAAAGTTGCGAGGGTAATAACAGCGTGAAGGCTGTGGTTAACATTACTTCCGCTAAGAGCGTGGTGCTTAGCAGCCCATGCTTTGATAGTTCTTAATGTGTACATTTTAATATCCTCAAAAAACTGGTTGGTTTTGTGTCGTTCACAAATCCCACCTATGTCCGGTCTTAATGCAAGTCAACAGCAATCAATGTATTAACTTAAAAAGTATAGTAAATTTTATTCAGTATGTTTGTATTAGTATAAGATAATGTAATATCTGAATTTATTTTATATTATTTGGGTTTTAATTATGAATTTTGTTCCGTTTAAGCGAATTGATTTCAAAATCATTACAGAGAATAAAATTGCTTTTGTTATGTTTTTCACATTCTATTTAACAATAATGGGAAAATATTGTTGCAGTTAAATAATTGAATTTAAAAGTTTATTTTTTTCAATCAGCAATATATTACCAATTTTGTTATGTAGAGTGAATCAAAATAACAGTTTTGAGTGATTGGTCAATCATACCTAATTGATGTTGTTATGTAGTAGTGAAATAATTATTAATGCAGTATTTATGTATATCTGATACAGTGTTAAGAAAAGTTGCATTTGAATATGAAAAGTTGCATTAATTATAAAATGATTTTTATCAGAAAAATGAGGAGCGAATTGCTAGTAAAGTTTTAGGAATAAAGTTCCAATCTGAAGTAAAAAAATCGAATTCTAAAACAGTTTAAATTACAAAATAAGAATTTTATTCTACACTCAAGAGTATTTTTAAAATCAAATCTTTAAGAAAGATTAAAATTGTCTGATTGTAATGAGATAAAATTCGCAATAATTAAGAAAATGGACGCAGATGACGAGGAGGTAACCTTTTAAGCAGGCAGTCCACTCCTTCGCACTTCGGAAGTCCTGTGATAATCTTATCTACTTCAAATCTTGGTGAAAAATTAAGCGGACGTTTTAATGAATTTTTCCAGTTTTTATCTGCTTTAGCAAGTGCAAGGTTGTCACTGCCTATGGGATCGAAGTTTAGAGCAATGGCATTGTGCGGATCGCACAGCATGTTCACTACCAATCTATATGAATAATCCAGTATGGACTGAAGGTATTCTGCTTGATAAGCAGGAATGATTTTTTTTGAAAAATTGAGCGAAGCGTTAACGGATCTATGCTCCAGCAGGCCTATGGCTTGGTGAAAAATTCTTTTTTTTAAGAAAAAACTTAATTTTTTGGAATCCATGTATTCACGTAGATTCAGGTCAACATCCTTATTGGGGTGCTTAAACAGTTTTGCCGTCTGCTGAACTGACCAATTGGCCTGATCATCTGCCAGCATTTCAATATATACATGGCTAAGCTTACCTCCAGATGGGGCCTGATTCATAAGGTTTGGTACATAATAATTGTGAGCAACGATGTCCGCCGCGAGATGGGAGAGGTAGCCGAGAGCGTATGCTTGCAGGTGTGGATCCTTTGCTGAGTCTAAAAGAACAAATCCGGTTTGCCAGTTATGACTATGTTTCTTCTTGGTTTTGCTTCCTTTACCTATAAATATATCAGCACTAAGGCATCCGTATAAAAAGATTGCTGAGTTTGCGATTAGCATCCTTGCTATTCCGGCAGGAAGGAGTTCCGGTCTGGCAAGTACTGCGTTTCCTATGGCCATGTGTATTCCAGGGCCCCATGCATAAGATATGGTTGGAAAAAACAGAATAGTCAGCGCAGTAAAAAATAAAATCAGAACTGTTTTTTTCATATTCCTTACAAGTCTTTGTCCCAAGTGTTATGACCCATTTTCATATAAAATAAGGTCTGATTGTAAAGAATAGTGCCGCCTCGGTGTGTGGTCAAGGTCAAATAAATATGATTCTCTTTACAGAAGGGGAGCAATTAACCTTGCAACTCCTTCTGCTGTATCTCGTACTGGTCCGACTTTTTGGACTCCAAGCTTTCCTGCTGACATGAGCTTTTCAACCCAGTCATGTACAGGCTTAATTTCTGCTTTGGAATATGAGAACATTACTATTTCGTAGTTCAGAAAAAGACTGCGCATATCCATATTTGCAGATCCTACAACAGCTAGCCTATCATCAGCCACAATTACTTTTGCGTGTACCATGTGTGGGTATTTAATTACTTTACCGCCGCATTCAGCCAGTTCGCGTAAGTGGGTACCACGAGCAAGATCTGCAAGTTTGTGGTTGGATTTTTCAGGAACAAGAACCCGCAAATCCACACCTCGCTGCGCCGCAAGTCTAAGAGCCTGAGCAAGAGCCTCGTCCGGTACATAGTAGGGAGTTACGATCCAGAGGCGTTTTTCGGCAGTATAGGCCGCAGTCAGTAAGGCATCATGAACAGGATCTTTAGGAACGTCTGGTCCGGACGGGACAACTTGCACAACCCCTTTGCCGCTAATTTGGGGACTTTTCATGCAGGGCGGGATGATATTTACTGTTTCACCAGAAGCAAATTCCCAGTCGGACTGAAATACTTCTAAATAATGGCGTACAGCCGATCCTTTCAAAACAAAGGAAAGATCAAGCCAGCGATCTTCAAAAGGAGTGGGACCGATATATTCCTTGGCAATATTAGTCCCTCCTGCGAGAACTAATTTTTGGTCTGCAATAGCTATTTTGCGGTGGTTGCGCAGATTGGTTCGACCATGAAAAGGGGCTCTTAAAAGAGGCATGAAGTAGGCTACCTTGCCACCATTTTTAAGCAGAGGGGCGAGAAACCTTCTGGAAGTAAAGAGTGAGCCTATGTCATCGAGCAGTAATCTGACAGTAACACCGCGGGCAGCTTTTTTTGCTAGTTTTTCAACAATAGCTTTCCCTATTTCATCTCGTGAAAGAATAAAAGTTGTGATGAGAATCTGATGCTCGGCTGTTTCAATAAGTTTGATCAGTTCATTATATGTCTGGGTTCCGTCCTGACAAAGGCTAACTTCATTACCACATGTTGCTCCTGGAATACCATATTCGCGCAGGAGTGCATCAATAGGGTCCGCTTCTTCTAATGGGATGGTATCTTGGCCGACAAGGTGGATATTTTCTTTGGTATGAGCGTCGCGTTTAAGTTTCCGTCCGCCTAACGCAAGGTAGAGGGGGACTCCGATATATGGAGCGAAAAAGATAACCATCAGCCATGCGAATGCGGAGGATGAAGTTTTCTGCTTGCGTAGAATAGACATTACAAGGATGGCGGCAAGTAAAAAACCGCAAACAACAGCAAGGTGTCCTAAAAGTAAATTCCATTCCATAACGATTGCAGCTCCTTATATTTAAAAAATTGTACCGAAAAGAAGTGACAATAGTGCACAGCAAGGTACAACAATAACGATGTTTATTTTTCGTCTTAATAATATAAAAGCCGTAATGAGTATAATTATATCAGAGATTTGTGGCTTAATAGTCAGAAGGAATTGTCCCGCCATAGCTGCCATAAGTCCGACTAATGAGATGAGACTTCCATACAAAGCTCTTTGTAGGGTAGCGCAGGAGCGAAGTCTTTCATAAAAAGGAGCAACAAGATTGATTATAATAAATGACGGTGCAAAAACAGAAATTGTGGCAATAGTCGCTCCGAGAACCCCGTCAAGAAAGTAACCGATAAAGGCGGAGGTCATGACAACAGGGCCGGGAGTTATCTGTCCGAGAGCAATTCCGTCCATGAATACAGACTGAGTCATCCAGTGATAGTTGTTCACAACTTCATGTAGCATTATTGGAAGCGATACATAGCCTCCTCCGAAAGCAAAAAGATCGACTTTAGCCATGGTGAAGGCAAGGGGGAAAAATCTACTTTCTGTGATAAATAATATCATTAAGATTAAAATGGCTCCTGCTATGAGTGAGACCGGTCCTTTTAATCCGTATTTTACTTGTGAATGCTCTCTCGGTTTCTGCCCAGTTATATCTGTAAAAATAAGAGCGGACAAAGCGCACATTATGATTAGAATTGTGATAGGGTTACCTTTGAAAGCAAGCCAGCACCCGACAGCAAAAGCCATAAGCTTTGCCGAATTTTTGCTAAGGTAACGCAGTGAAAAGTTAATGGCAGCGTGTGCGACAAGAGCTGTAACAACAGCTTTTAATCCGCCGAACATTGCTTCAATAGCTGGAATATTGCCAAGTGATATATACGCTGCAGACAGAGCGCAAATCATTATAAAAGCAGGGAGTCCGAACCCTAGGTATGCGACGAAAGATCCAGCAAGGCCTCTTGTATTCAGCCCAGCCCATGCTGTAACCTGCATTGCCGTCGCTCCGGGAATTATCTGAGCAAGGGCTGTCCCGGCGGAGAAGTCTTCATCAGATACCCATTTTTTGTTATCCACTACTTCACTTCTAATAAATGGGATCATTGCCGGACCACCGAATGCGGTTAGCCCGAGTTTTAGAAAACTTAGAAAAATTGTAGTGAAGGTTGGCTTAGAAATAGTATTCTCTTGTTTCATAGTGTGTTAACTGTAACCATATTGTTCTTTATAATAAACTAAGCTATATATAGCTATAAATCATGACTCTTATTGTGGCAGAATGAAATTGTTTGTCAAATAGAGTTCACCAAATTTTACTGAATTATTTTAGTCAAAATATTTTATTTAGCCCCTAATATGGGGCGTTATTTGGGGAGTCGTTTATGGGACCCAGTAGTCCGAATATTAAGTCCTTTTTCAAAGGTCAGGAAATTTTTAAAGAAGGACAGGAAAGCTCCGTTGCCTATATGATTAAAAAGGGCGCGGTAAATATTTATAAGGTTCTCAATAATGAAAAGATAATACTTGCAAGGCTCTGTGAAGGCGAAATATTTGGTGAGATGGGAATTATTTCGAAAGGAATACGCTCCGCTAACGCCGAAGCCGCTGAATATTGTGATTTAGTTATTCTTACTGACCAGATCATTTTTAAACTCCTCGAACAATGCCCTAAAACCGTCCAGTACATGATCCGCCTTTTCGTAAAGCGTCTTGCCCGCACTGGGGAGATGATCTCAGCTAAAGGACATCGCAGCAACTTTACAAGTATTTGTAGAATTTTGGATCTATGCTACCAAAATCATTTGAGTATGCCCCGTGAACAAGCCAAAAAAGAACGCAATCACGATATGGGATTGGAATATAATAAATTTTGCAAAGTCATCCGCGGAATAATTCTTGTTTCCCAGGGCGAGATTGACGCAGTTATTAGCAAGCTTAAAAGTCTTAGAATAATTGAAGTAAGTGACATTAGAACAGGAAGGGCTTTTCCTGACAGATTTGTGAAGATTGCCGATCCTTTAAACTTTCTTGAAATATCCAATAATCTTTTCAAAGAACTGCAAAAAACGGCTTATACTTCAACATCTGAGCTGCAAATTATCGATATATATGAAGTGGCCGAAATGCTAAATAGCGATCCCAAAATCCTGTACAAGAAGATTGCAAACGAAGATTTTCCAGAAACAATGTTCCTTTTTGATAGATGTAAAGTAAGTGAGTGGGCCTCCCAGAAAGAACCTGAATATTTTAGTAAGGTTAAGAAAAAGAAAAAAGGGTTTGATGAACTGGAAGATATTGAAGACATTGTTTTTGTTGATAACGGGACACTTAAAGACGTGTTCAATCGCTTAGGATATCATAAGCTTGGCGTGCTTATTAGTATTGCGCGAGATGAAGCGCGTAAGAAAATTTTAATGAATATTGCCAAAAAAATAGCTCAGATTATTCAAGATGAAGTTCGCGGGGATGTAGATGAAGCTGAGGCGGAAGATGTAGTCTTTGAACTTTTTGAAATGGTGCGTGAGATAAAAGGGGGCAGTAAATAGTGAATATTGCAACCATATTCGGGATTATTTTCGGCATGGCTATTTTAGCTGTGGCGACTTACACCTCTACTGATTCTGTCGGTGTTTTTATCAATATTCCCGGAATTGCGATTGTAGGCGGCGGAACTATTGCTGCGACTTTTATCTGCTACCCGCTACGTGAAGTTATGCGTGTTTTAAAGGTGTTTATGATGGCCATGGGAGCCGATGAACTGCCGCTTGAGAACTATATCAAAGTGATTGTTAATCTTTCCAAACAGGTTTCGGCTAAAGGCGAAGAAAATTTGGAAGGAAGTCTTAAAACAATTGAAAATGAGTTTTTGCGTGAAGGGTTGCAGATGCTTGTGGATGGTTATTCTAAGAAGGAAATCAAAGAGATCTTAGATAACCGTATTCAGCAATATAATGAGCAGGAATATTGCGCTGCCGGAATTTACAGGACAATGGCGACTCTATCACCTGCGTTCGGAATTATTGGAACCCTTATTGGTCTTATTGCCATGATGCAGGGTATGGCTGGCAACGTAGGTTCAATTGGGCCTGCAATGGCTACGGCCCTTACTACAACACTCTACGGCTCCTTATTTGCAAATATGCTTTTTACGCCTATCGCAATTAAGGTTGAAAACAGGATTGATGAAATTACTCTTCTTATGCGTGTAATTCGTGATGGTATTCTTTTTATTAAAGATAAAACTCCGTCAGCCATTGTCATGGATAAGCTTAAGGGCTATCTGCCTCCGCGCAAGTGGGCGACAGTTAAGGCTTCTAAGTAAAGTGGCAGGGAAGATCAATGTCCGATGAATTCTTACTGAACAGAAGAAATAAGCATAAAGAAACTCTTGGCTGGGCTTTGACGCTGGCTGATATGATGATGCTTTTGCTGTGTTTTTTTGTAATGCTTATTGCCATCGCTGATATTGATGAAATTAAATATGAAAATGTTTCCGATTCCCTTGCAAGTGCTATGGGCGTTAAAGTTCCACCTAAGGGAGAAGTAGAAGTTGAAACGCAAGAAGGTTCACCCGTTGCTAGAAGGACAATCAGCAACGATCAGAGAAATCTTTTTCAGATGCAGCTCGAGATGTCCAGACTCATCGGTAAAGAGGCTGATGCTCTAAAAATCAAACTCAGAGCTGATTCGGTAGCGATTATACTCAAAGGTGATGTTTTCTTCGGTCTCGGTAAAGCTGACCTCACGAAGCGCGCGGAAAATGTACTTGCTAGAATTGCTCAGGCTCTTGCTAAATCTCCTTATGACGTCGTTGTGGAGGGGCATTCAGATAATATTCCCATGTCATCACGGCAGTTCCCTTCTAATTGGGAGCTCTCCGCCGCCAGAGCAAGCGCTGTTGCAAGGTATCTGCTTGCGAACGGTTTTGATAAGCAGCGAATAAAAGTCTTAGGAATGGCTGATACAAGTCCCATGTGGCCGAATGAAGATGAAAAAGGAAAAGCCATTCCTGATAATCAAAAGCGCAACCGCAGGGTTGTTCTTTTGATCTTTCCACCTAAAATATCTCCTTCTAAATAATTACACAGTATATTTCAAAATAAAAAAGGGCTGGGTTTTCTTTATTGGAAAACCCAGCCTTTTACTTTTTAAATGAATCTCTTTTAACAGGGATACCAAAGAGGAAAGTTTATTGGCCGTCGAAAGCCTATTATGTAGGAAAAACTTGGCGAACCTAATCCTTTTTAATCTCTGCAATACCCTGCGAAATAATCTCGCGTATCTGGTAAGTTTTTGTCCCCATAACGGCTTCATAGGTATTTGCCAAAGATTCAAGGATGAATCCTGTGGACATAAATCCTAGTGAGCTGAGGTATAAAAGAATTGCTCCCATAAACGGAGGGCGTGTGCCCATGTGTATTCCGAAAAATATTTTGCCATAAAGTAGCCAGACCATGATGAGTGAGGCAACCATGAACAACAGCAAGCTGATGCGTCCGAAAAGGTAAATAGGCCTTTGTTTAAAAGAAGATTGGAACCACAGCATAACGATATCAAAGAAAACATCTATGGAGCGGCCGATGCCGTAATGGCTTTTACCTGCAAAACGCGGAGGTGCAGAAATAGGTACTTCTGATACAGAGCCTCCCATTGAGTAGACAAGAGCGGGAATAAGTCTGTGCTGTCCTTCGCGGAGGGTCATGGACCGTGCGAGCTTGCCTTTAAGGCAGGAGAGTCCACCCATGTCTTGAACCTGACAGCCGCTGGTTGCGCGCATGAGGTAGTTGGCTATTTTGCTGGGTAGCTTACGCTTGATCATGGATTCACCACGATTAGTGCGGCAACCTGAAACTAGATCATACCCTTTGCGTATTTCTCGGATAAGTGAGGGTATTTCTTCAGGCTTATGCTGTAGATCTCCATCCATTATCACAACGTACCTGCCACAACTTTCTTGAATGCCTGCGTAGATTGCAGTGCATTGTCCTCTGTTGCGGGCAAGCATAATCCCCTTGAGATGAGGGTCATTTGCGGATAATTCACGGATAATATTTTCGGTGCTGTCGGTTGAACCGTCATTAATCAGTAAAATTTCGTATGTTGCATCCATGCCTTGTAAAGCCGCAGAAATCCTGCTGTGGAATTCTCTTACGCAACCTTCTTCGTTATGCATGGGGGTTACTATGCTGATTTCAATTTCTTTTATTGCTTTATCCTGCATTACTTAAGTTCTCCGGTTCGGGGATCAAGTTGTCCGTAGTTTACGGGCTTTGCACCGATTTTTTCAAATATTTTGAGCCATCCCTTCTGAGACAGCGAGTTGAATTCTTCTTTCCACTGAGTTTCTACACGCATGGGGCCGAAATCAGAAGGAAGAGGTCCGTCTCCTGCTTCGGGATAACCAGGATGGCATACAATCTCAATAACATCAGGTCTATATATATTAATATACTTTTCAAAAAGTAGGGGGTCCAATTTGTTTTTTTGGTCAGCAATGCCCCATACGCAATCCGCTGTGTGCGGTGTATCAAAAGATTTGCTTCCGATAAGGCATATTTGTAGAAAGCGAGTTCTAAGCATTCCTTTATCTAAACGAGTGGCGGGTGATTTTTCCAGTGGTTTTCGAATCCAGCCTACATCGTATTTGCGAGCGAGTTTTCCGACAAGTCCGAAAAGACCGGGCCATGCGTGTATATGTTTTTCGCTGTCAAAGTGGGTCAGTCTGACTTTGTGATCAAGAAGATACTCTATTTGAGCAGACCATTCTGCTTCAACCTCTGAAAGCTTTATTTGTCCTGTTGCGTAGCGCATAAGAAGTGAAGAGTAATTGCCGAACAGTAATCCGTCATCATCAACAAGGGACGGAATATGGTCTGGGTTGGAAATTGGTTTTCCGCGTAGCAAATTAAGATGTGCACCCAGTCCAAGTGAGGGGTGTGTATCCTGAAGCAATACAGATTCAGAGAGGTCAGGACCGTTGGCAAGCAAAGTCGATGACGTTACGATTCCAGCTTTAGCCAGTAAATCTACAGCTCTGCGCACTGCGGGGTGTAATCCCAGATCGTCTACATTGGTTACTACAAGCATCATACCTCCGGTTTGAGAAGGCGGTAGTCTAAATCGATGTGTAGAGAAGGTAAAGCTTTGCGTAGCGAAAGGGGGAATTAATTGGTAAAAAACTATGACAAAGTGAATTTAGAAGCAAAAAGAGCTTAGCTGGTTAACTTAAAACCAAAATTTAAAAAAAGTCAGCTCTATATTGTCCTCTCACAAGACTGATAGCAATTTCACCGATAGTAGGCTTGTATGTACCTGCACGAATCTGTTCTTTAAGAGTTTGGAGCATCTTTTTACGCTCAATTAATTCATCGTCAGTTATAAGTGCCTCTTTTGTTTCAGGTGTAAGGCCGCATGAAATGGGCATAGGTTCATTGTTCTTATCATGGAAAGGCATATTGACTCCAAGATCCATTATTATTTTTTATGTTGCCGTTATATTTATAGTCACAATCCTTACTTTTAGTATCGGTTGATTCCGGTAGAAATTTAGTCATATTTTAGAATAAAATTTTTATTATAAAATACATCGATATGTTGAGTCGTTAAGTTTCATCAGTCAATTTTTTCAAGTCTAGCCCAGAGTTTTTTTGCAAGAGGAATTAAGCTGAATTTTTCTTCGACTGTTTCACGAGCTTTTTTAGCCATGGCATGTCTTAGATAAGAATCGTTAGAGAGCAGCTCTACATATTTTGCCCACTCGTCATGATTATTGATTAGAAATCCGTTTACTCCGTGCTCAATTATTTCAACGTTGAATCCGACGTTTGAAGCTAACGGGACCGCTCCGCAAGCCATGTACTGCAAAAGTTTAAATCCGCATTTCCCCTTGGTATAATCATCGTCAGTCAGGGGCATAAGTCCTATGTCTATATTTTGAAGTTGTTTAACTTCATTTTCCCCTGACCATTTTTCAAATTCAGCTAAACCGGCTATATTCTTAGGCAAGGGTTTATCTGAAATTATACTGATTCTGGATGGCGGAACTTTCGCGCTAAGACTCTTAAGAACATCCGGAAGAAAAAAAAGATTACACGATGTGCCCATCCAACCAACTATGGGAGTTTTCTCTTTGTCCCTTGTTTCTGGAGGATGATATTTATCTGTATCAAGAGGAGTCGGGATTATTTCAATCTCTTGATTGAAACTTTTTATATAGTTACTCAGATAATTATTCCCAGCTACAATCAGATCTGCTTTTAAACAAGTTTTTTTAAGTAGTACTGCGTTTCGGTTATCCGTCCGGTCCCGTTTTGGGCCAATAGGTACACTTGGATGAGATGTCCAAAGGGCATCGTCAAAGTCGAAAACAAGAGTAGAACTTCTGCTTTTGAGCAAAGCTAATTGAAATCCGGTAAGCAATTTTTTTTGTAAAATGACAATGGTATTTCTTGGAATGGTAAGAAAGAAAGCGAGTCTTTTATGAAAAGCCTTTGGTATTCTTTTCCAGTCTACATTATGACCTTCTTTTCTGGCATGCTCCACAAATGGTAGAACTCTGAAGCGTACACTTGGAAGATCCGGGCCTGACTGGGTGATAAACAGGATGTTCAAAATATAAGTTCTCTTATTTAATATATTAAATTTATAAGTATTATCTTTTAAAGTTTCCTAAAAAAGGTGATTTATGGCGGTGTATTTTGCTGTCGCTTAGATTTTTGCAAAGTTAAGTGCATTAAGCAACCGCTTTGAGTTACTAAGGAGCGCTTGCATTCCCTTTTCACATTAGGCTAGCTACTTAAGAAACTAAACTGAGTGTTCAATAGTACCAAGCAAGTAAAATTAGTTTACCTTTTTTGAAAATAAAATTTATCATATTTATTAACATCTTGCCCTAGAGAAGAAAGATGAATTCTGATGCATTTGGATATATGGCTGCAGGCGCAGCTCTTGGCCTTGGCGCAGGCCTAACTCCCGGGCCACTGCTTACCCTTGTTTTGACTCAGACTTTTTCTCACGGGGCTAAGGAAGGGGCTAAAGTCGCTTTTACGCCGCTCCTAACTGATGGACCAATCCTATGCGCATCATTATTGGCAATGTCATGGACGAAAACTCATCCATCCGTAATGGGGCTTATTTCCATAGTGGGCGCGTTTGTTGTTACTATGTTCGGTTATGATTGTTTTAAAACCAAAGCAATCATAATACCGGAAATGAATATAAAGCCCGGATCAATCAAAAAAGGGCTTCTTACCAATTATATGAATCCTCATGTTTATATTTTCTGGGCAACCGTTGGCGGACCGTCAACTATCATGGCAGCTGATTCTGGAATGCTTGCGCCGTCTTTGTTTGTATCAGGGTTCTTTGTGTCTATCATCGGAGCAAAAATTACAGTGGCTTACCTTGCAGGACGGTTCAAAGCGTTGCTTTCGAGCCGTACATATTTAATCCTTATGCGGGTGCTAGGTCTGGCTCTTTTCTCTTTTGGCTTGTTTTTGTTGCTGGACGGGTTGCGGTTCTTGAATATTATAAATTGAAAATATAAGTTTCATCACCCCGTAGCGAACGATAAAATTAAAATAAAAAACGTTAGCAAGCCTTATATAACAAAGGCTGCTAACGTTTTTATTTTTTAGAATTAATTACAGAATGTCTACTAATTTGAGATCGAGCCCTGACTCTTCCATAGCTTTTCTGCTGCCGAGGACCACAACATCACCATGATCTGCAACAGATTGTGCTGCTTCTGCAAAGAGGCGGAAGTCTTTTTCACTGGAAGCTAAAACCTGTTCTCTAAGTTCCTGCCTGAAAGCGGCGTCTTCTCCGCTTAGATGGCGTACCATTGATGTATAACCCTTGGCATCCGGCAGCATGTAACTGTCGATATCACCGATTCCGCCTAAGATTGTTTTTTCAAGTTCGTCATTGTTTACTTCAACTTTTCTAAGATAATCAGCAACCCCGTCGTAAGTATTCAGAGTGCGGGCGACGTTAGGGTCGCGGTAAGACACAAAGCTCAGGCTTCCTGCGGTGCGGTCGAACATGGAGAAAGAGCCGTAAGCTCCGCCCTGTACGCGGACTTTATCCCACAGGTAGCCGGTGCGTAAATAGCGGCTGACAACCTGTGCGGAACCTGAATATTTATATCCGTAGTCATAAACATTAGTGCCCTTTGCAACATAGTTGACCTGCGCAGGAATGCATAATCCTTCCATTTTTTTAAAGGAAAGGGGAGTGCGTGTTGCTGATGATCTCGTCCCTGCCGGTAGGGACGAGGACAAACTTTTAAGGGATGAGCTGACCATATTGTAGTTTTTTTCGTCCAGCGTAACGTTTGAAAGAAGGTTGGCCTGATTAAGTATTGTTGCGCGAATTTCTTCGAGGTCCGCAACAACTGATGCAAAATCATTTTCCACCCGCTGGGCAAGCTGTCTTAAGAATTGCAGGTTTGAAATACCGCTCATCAATTCATTGATGTATCCGGCTTCACTGAATCTTGCTTTCATACGGGTGGCTGCAATCATATGCCCTGAGGGTATGAGGTGCTGCTCCATGCGGGCTTTTGATTCAAGAACAATCTGACGGATTCTGTCACGGTTATCAAGGTTGGCTTCAAGCATCAGTTCGCTGATAATTTCAATCAGATCTCCGGCTCTATCTGCTGTTGCTTTACCGCGCAGAATAAAGCGGGAAAAAGTGTCAGTTGTACCATGTTTGGTTGCAACAATAGAGGAAGGTGAGATTCCGCCCGTCTTGGCAGCCATCCGTGTGGTCATGGTTACAAAGTCTGTAGACTTGGTTCCGGTTTGTAGTAAAGATCTTCCGAAAATAGGTATATAGGGAACCAGTCTGTCTGGAAGACCTGCGAAATTGAAAGCTAAATCCAAGTATAGAATGCCGTTAGTATCCAGGTCATGGAAAAGTAATTCTCCTTTTTTCTCGCATTGTATTTCAGTTCCTTCAGGAGGCAGGTCAGCCACTTTTAGCCTTGGGATGGTGTCTAATGCTTCCGGGGAATCCTGAGCTTCCTGTTCTTTCTGCAATTCTTCAGCTTTCTTTACGACAGCTTTGTATTCTGCGTCGCTCATAGCGTTACGGGCTTTCTCAAGCTTCACTTCTTCACGTTTTTCTCTTGCCGTACCTACGTTTTTATCAGGAGTTAGCAGAACTGTGGAACGGTAATTGTTATCTATAAACAATTTCTGGATAAGCGGCTCAAAGATTTTTTCCCCGTCATCCAAACGTTTTTTCAGATCAGCAATAGGTTTTTCGTAGCGGATATGTTCAAGAGGGTCTCCGTCATAAAGCCATGATGTCATCGCTGTGGTCATTACAGATAGTCCGCGGGGATAGGAACCAGTATTGTTTTCGCGCAGATCAAATTCAATAGTGTTTAAAGCCGCTTCAAGATCTTCTTTGTTTATTCCATTTGCAACAAGATCTTTGAAAGTTGAAAAGATCAGCTCTTCAACTTTTGGTGCATCTTTGGCTTCAATGCCTTTTAGACCTGTGGAAAAATAGAGCTGACGAAGTTCATTTTCCAGTCCGACTCCGGCAACATCTTCACCAAGTTCAGAATCTATAAGAGCTTTGTGCAAAGGGGATGAGGGTAGACCTATGAGAATTAGCTCAAGAATTTCCAGTTCAAGGTCAATCTTGGCATTGCGCTCATGGACGAGCCCGAAGTTTACAACGAACAAGGATTTTTGATTTCCGTCATCTGATGCATCATATTTATCTTCAATAACAACGGGAGTATCAAACGGGGTTTGAATTTGTATTTCAGATTCAGGGTCAATTTTTTCAAACTGAGAGAAGTATTCATCGAGCATTTTTAAACGATGCTCTGGATCGTCATTCCCGTAGAAGAAAGCGTATGAATTAGACGGATGGTAATACTTCTTATGAAAATTCATGAAATCTTCAAAAGTCAGATCGGGGATAATCTCTGGGTTACCGCCTGAATCAAGACCGTAAGTAGTGTTAGGAAAAAGTGAATGCTGTGCATGTTCATACAGCAGACTGTCAGGTGAGGAATAGGCTCCTTTCATTTCATTAAAAACGACACCTTTATATGTAAGTTTGCCGTCTTCTTCAGGAACATAGTGCCAGCCTTCTTGCATTAAAGTGTTCGGAGTAAGGTTGGGGAAAAAAACCGCATCAAGGTAGACTCCTACCAGATTGCGAAAATCCTGCTCGTTCGGGCTCGCAACAGGGTATACTGTTTTGTCAGGGTAGGTCATTGCGTTAAGAAAGGTTTGCAGAGAGCTTTTCAGTAGTTCTACAAAAGGCTCTTTTACAGGATATTTCTTTGAGCCGCATAGGACAGAATGTTCAAGAATATGGGGGAGTCCTGTGCTGTCAGCGGGTGGGGTACGGAAGCTGATCCCGAATGTCTTGTTTTCATCAGCATTAATAACAGAGAGAACCCTGCCGCCTGTTTTTTCATGTTCATATATAACGGCATCACCGTTTAACTCAGGAAGAGTTTCGCGTGATATCTCTTTGAATCCATAAACTTTGGTCATTTTTGTATGCTCCGTGTTTTTTGATCAGATGAAATTACATAAAAAAAATGTTGAAAGCAATAAATCAAACAAGGTAATATTTATAAAATTATTATTTGTAATCAGCTGGTTAGTTAATTAATAGGAAAGATTATGATTATCGTTGACAATAAGTTGAGTTTTTTATAATCTTCTTTGCAGGCAACGAGAAAAATATGTTAACAGTTAAATCAATAGTAATTTAAAATTTAAATAAACGGAGATATACCATGAGTTGTGGACACGATCATTCAGTTGAATTTCTTCCTGAGGCAAGAATCGGACAAAAAGTTGAAAACTTTGTACTCGAAGCATTCGATCCTGAAGACTGCGGCTTCTGCGAAGTTGATTTTGAAAAAATTCAGAAAGAAGGAAAATGGACTATCCTTTTCTTTTACCCCGCAGACTTTACTTTTGTCTGCCCCACAGAGTTAGCAGACCTTGCCACAAAGCATGCAGAGCTTGAAAAACTCGGTTGTGAAGTAGTTTCTGTTTCCACAGATACTAAGTTTGTTCACCTTGCATGGAAAACCGATGAAAGATTGCTACAGGATGTTAAGTTCAAAATGGCAGCAGACCCTACGGGTCAAGTTTCTGATTTCTTCGGAGTGTATGACGCTGAAACCGGTATGGCTTTGCGCGGAACATTTATCATTAATCCGGAAGGCGTTCTGGTCTCATCAGAAGTTAATTTTTATAATGTCGGACGTAATGCCAATGAACTTTTGCGTAAGGTTGAAGCAAATGTTTACCTGAAAGACCATCCATTTGAAGCTTGCCCTGCGAAGTGGACCCCAGGTGAAAAAACTCTGACTCCTTCTGAAAAGTTGGTAGGTAAAGTTTACGAACAATTAAACGATTAAGAATTAGTCTCCTCCATTAAGCGTTAATTACAGTCAAGTTGATGCTTTAATTATGGCTCCATAGTATTATTGAGCGGATTTCAGTCACCGATAAGGTTTGACCGGAATCCGCTCTCTGTTTATATTTGTATGGTTAGTTTAATTGTGAGCACATATGAAATTAAAAATTTGAAGGTAATCTCTTATGACTTGGGACGGATCTGACGTCGAAAAATTTGATACGTGGTTCAGAACTCCTGAAGGGCGTTTTGCGCTTGAACAGGAAGTGAACCTTATGGATCACTTGATCTCAAGTTGGCCGCGCCGTAAAAGAAAATTACTTGAAATAGGTTGCGGAACAGGAATTTTTTTAGAGCATCTCTATCGAAGCGGGTTTGACGTTACTGGTGTTGATAAGTCTTCTGTAATGCTTGACGGCGCAGTAGAAAGACTTGGTAAAAGAGCTTCGCTTTATCAGTGCAACGGAGAAATTCTTCCTTTTGATGACAATGAATTTGACTTTACGGTGCTCTGGACTGTTCTTGAATTTTGTTCCGACCCTGAAGCTCTTATAACCGAGGCTGCGAGGGTTTCCGCTGGTGGGATTCTTGTTGGTTTTCTTAACCGTCATTCCATATATTATTTTACCCATGGTAAAATGTGGCCGTGGGCTTCTGCAAATACATTAAGGATGTCTCATTGGTTTTCTCCTTCTGAAATGCGGGGAGCATTGTATGGAGGGACTGGGTACAAGCCGACTATTACCCGTTCTGTTCTTCCAGGGCCTATGTGGAGCTGGAAAACAAAAGTCCCATGGAAATATCTAAACGGTTTTGTATATCCTCCTTATGTGGGGGCTTTCACCGGTTGCAGAGTAGATTTTTGCAACAGGATTCCTCTTAATCCGCTCCATGCATGGAAATCCTCTTCTGCCGGAATGTCTTCATCAAAACGCAAAGACTTGAAACCGGAATGTTATAGGGGATCGAAATGTTCTTTGGAAAAATAAATTTAAGAGAATGAGTCTCGTGACTGATATTTCTTATGCGTGACCTTGTATGAGGTTTTTGGTATTATACAGAAGAACTAAATAATCAGGAGATTTTTAAGATGAAAAAAATGATTTTACTTACAATCATTTGTGTTCTTATGCTTGGCTCCGGTTGTGCAAATAAAGCCCAGTCAGGGGCTGGATTAGGAGCTCTTGCAGGAGCAACGATTGGAGCTTTGACTTTTAAGAACAAAGCTTCAGGAGCGGCCATTGGAGCGGGGGTAGGGCTTCTGATGGGGTACATTGTTGGTAATGAATGGGATAAATATGATGAGCAGAAAGTTGCGCAGTCTTTGGAAAGCACTAAATCAGGCGAAACTGTTGCATGGAAGAATCCGGATACCGGGAAATCATACACCGCGGTACCTTCTCCTGCTTACATGAATCAGAATAAAATATGCCGTGATGTGACTATAACCGCAGACGGTGGGGAAAAAATTATGGCGAAAGCCTGCCGAGGCGATGATGGCGTTTGGCGGCTTAATCAATAATTTTGCGAGTAAATAAGTAAAAAGAGCTCACTTTGGTAATTATACCAAAGTGAGCTCTTTTTTAGTATTTTTTATTAATTATTTAACTATAAGAATCTGTACATCACAGACGTTTGTGTTTGTCGGTCCTGTTTTGTGGAGTGCTCCAACCTTATCTAAAAAATGGTAGGAGTCGTTATTTTTCAAGTAGTCAGCGATGGAAAGTCCCATTTGGCGTGATTTTTCCAAAACAGCGCTGTCTGCAAATCCCCCTGCGGCATCGGTCGGACCATCATTGCCGTCTGTTGAAGCGGCAAGAAAATGTATATCTTTACCTTCAAGCTTATCCTGCCCGAGTCTCATTAAAAACGACAGAGCCATTTCCTGATTTCGTCCGCCCTTACCGCTCCCCTTAATAGTGACAACTGTTTCACCTCCGACGATGATACAGGCAGGTTTCTTTTCAAGCAGACTCCATTGTCTTTCGTCTTGTGCGATCGCCCATAACATGTCCGAAGCATTTGCGGCTTCACCTTCTAAGCGCGAAGTTAAAATTTGAACATTATAGCCAAGTTCTATGGCCTTATCTCGTGCTCCCAGAAGGGCAATGCGGTTAGTGCCGATGAGAATATTTTCGGTTCGCTCTCCATTGAATTCTTCTTTTTTTAAGGTTTCAATAAGTTTACCGTGATTGCCCAGTTCAAGAGCCTTAAGTGTGTGTGGTGGTATTTTCTCTCTCAGCTCGTAGTGATCGAGAATAGATATGGCATCACAATATGTGGTGTGGTCAAAACTGGTCATGCCTGAAGCTATGGTGTCGAGATTGTCACCGACTACGTCGGAAAGAATAAAGTTAAGAGAGCGCGCAGGACGCAGACAACGCAGCAAACGTCCGCCCTTAAGATTAGAAAGGTGTTTACGTATGCAGTTGATTTCGCTGATATCTGCGCCGCAGGCTAGCAGGGCTTTAGTTACAGCCTGCTTATCTTCAAGCGTGATGGCAATTTCTTCATCGTCAATTTCTGTACACATGGGGCTGGGTAGAAGAGCCGATCCTCCCCCGGAAATAAGGTTTATAACCAGAGTTTTTTCTGTAGCGGAGCAGGCCAAATTTTCGATCATGTGTGCGGCTTTAACTCCGTTTTCATCAGGGACAGGGTGCGCGGCTTCAATTGTTTTAACGTATTTAAGATTTTCGGTATGTCCGTATTTAACTGAAATAATGCCGGATTCAATACGATCACCTAAAATATCTTCAATAGCGAGTGCCATTTTTGCTGTGGCCTTGCCTGCTCCTATTACAATAATGCGATCAAAATTTTTTAGGTCAACAATGATATTTCCCTCATCCATCATAACCGTGAGTACTTCGTTTGAGAGGGTTAAGCGGTTGTTAATGATTTTATAAGGGTCAACCCGGTCGAGTGCTGCAGAAAATATTTGTGCGAGATGGTCCTGTTCTTTCGTCATCAACATTTTTTTTCTCCTTATCTCTTTGTTATAGCTTAAAAAATATGCTTATTTAAAATATGAGTATGTACTCATGTAAGGGTATGCTTGTTGCACTTATAGTTATTGTATGATTATTGTTCGTAGCTTTTTTTGAATGTTTTTTAAGTCAAGGTGTGTTTGATTTTCGCTTTTGAAGTTAAATAAATAAATCTTCTTTTGCAAAAAAAAGATAATAGTATTATTGTGTGAGTACTTATTTATTAATATGTACGAAGACTAAAAGTCTAACTATTCTAATTAGATCAATTATTATGCGGAAGATATTATCTGGAGGGTGTTTTTATGAATTGGAAAGATTTCAAATTAAGTTATAAGTTTTCAGTAGGCTTTGGCTCAGTAGTAGTCTTGCTGATTTTGCTCGGAGTTTGGTCCGTTCTTGGGATTGGAGACATTGTGCAAAACGCGCAAGAGGTTATTGCAGGGAACAAACTTCGGGGGGATTTTGTTCAGAAAATTGTAGACCATCTCAACTGGGCCAATCAGGTAAACAGTTTACTTACTGATAAAAACATCAACACATTAGATGTTCAGACCGATCCGCACAAATGTGGGTTCGGGAAATGGTACTACAGTGACGCTCGTAAAAAGGCTGAAGAGCTTGTACCAGCTATTATTCCTCTTTTAGCCAAAGTAGAAGAATCCCATAATCAGCTTCATAAGTCGGCTATTCTTATTAAAGAAAAATATCAGCGGGTAGATCCACAGCTCGGAAGTTTTTTGAGAGAAAAGAAACTAGATCATCTTAAATGGATGAACAAAGTAATGGAAGAGCTGATGGATCCGAATATTAATGTCATTGATGTTCAGGCTGATGCCCATAAATGTGGGCTTGGTAAATGGCTCTATTCAACTGAAACCAGAGCAAATTCGAGTAAAGATCCTGAGTATGGAAATTTGATCAATGCTATTTTGCCTCCACATATTCGGTTGCATGGTTCAGTGATAGAGCTGAATAGTTTGCTGGCAAGTGGCAAGCGCGCTGAAGCTAAAAAATACTTTACAACTGAAGTTGAAAAAGACGCTGCTGATACTCTTTCAAAAATTGACAAGCTGATTTCGTGGCATGATGCCAGAATGGCTTCTTTAGAAGAAGCTTCGGATATCTACGCGACACAAACAGTTCCCGCGCTTAAAACTGTTCAGGAAATTTTGACAGAAGTCAGGGCTGTCGTTGCAAACAATATAATGACAGATGATCAGATGCTTCTTCAGGCCGAGCGTACAGAGCGGATTATTGCTATAGTAGTGGTTCTCGCCGCTGTTGCAGGCATCTTTATGGCTTGGCTTATTTCAAGCGGTATACTTGGACCTTTGAGCAAGGGGTTGGATTTTGTCGGTCAGGTCAGCACAGGAAACCTTGCTGCCGATGTCGATCTGGACCGTAAGGACGAGTTGGGTAAACTTGCTGATGGAATGCGCAACATGGTTGGCAGGCTTAGAGAAGTTGTTTCCAGTGTTAACAGTGCTACTGAAAATGTTGCCAGCGGGAGTGAAGAGTTGTCCGCATCTGCTGAAAGCCTTTCACAAGGGGCGACTGAGCAGGCTGCTTCTATTGAAGAAGTTTCTTCTTCTATGGAAGAAATGGGTGCTAATATCAGGCAAAATGCTGATAATGCAAAGCAGACTGAATCCGTTGCAGAGAAGTCACAGGTTCAAGCAGAGCAGAGTGGTGAGGCTGTTGGTGAAGCTGTTGTTGCTATGAAGAGTATTGCTGAAAAAATTATGATAATTGAAGAAATAGCAAGGCAGACTAATTTGCTTGCTCTTAACGCTGCAATTGAAGCGGCTCGCGCCGGCGAACATGGCAAAGGGTTTGCTGTTGTTGCGGCAGAAGTCAGAAAGCTGGCTGAGAGAAGCGGGTTAGCTGCTTCCGAGATCAGAGAATTGTCAGCTTCATCTGTCGAGGTAGCGGAACGGGCCGGAGGAATGCTGCAAGAGTTGGTTCCGAGTATTCGTATGACTGCAGACCTTGTTCAGGAAATATCTGCGGCTAGTAATGAACAGAATACCGGTGTTACTCAGATTAATCAGGCAATACAGCAACTTGATAAAGTTATTCAGCAGAATGCATCCGCGTCTGAAGAAATGGCCTCAACAGCTGAAGAGTTGTCTTCACAAGGGCAGATGTTGCAGCAGAGTATGTCTTTCTTTAAACTTGATAGATCGGTTACAAGAATGCTTTCAGCCAGCTCAGGTGATCGCATTGACGATGAAGATGGGTTCGATCGATTTTAATTTCTTATATCAACTGCTAGAAAGTAAGCCCGCTCTGGAATTATTCCGGGGCGGGATTTTTTTGACAGGTAAAGACCTATGTAAGAGTCGTGCTAAGTATCGAGTGCCGCTCTTAGGCGTATCCTGCTTATACCAGTACCTGCAGAATCTAAGTATCCAAAGTCTGGATGGAATAATAGTTGCTCTTGCTCTGGCATGAATTGTTGGTTGTTCTCTATCACATCTCGAACACTAGGGTAATAGCTAACTATTGTGAGCTCTTTGTTTTTTTTATTAAATAAAAGTTTAACTTTCGAACACTTTGATCCATATTCTATTCTTATAGAGCTATCCTCTGTTGATACTTTTTTAGTGAATTTTGCATTTGTTCTTCCGAAGTTTTGTATGGAGTCAGCGAGCACAAGAATGTAAGAGAGCGGTGAAGTGCGAAAGCGTACTCTTAAATGCTTATGCTTAAATGTAATTTCTTTGTTCTTAGATTTTGAGATGTAAAGCCCGCACATGTCATGCATAAGGATCGCTTTTGCCGCCCATTCAATGCAAAATCTGCTAAGTGGGCTTTGTTCTGGATCATCCGGGAACTTTCGTATTTTGTCATTTAAAAAAAGGAAATTGAGAGCGCTGTGCATTCCATGAGTACTGCGCAGACCTTCTTTAATAATTTTAAAATATTTTTCATCCCAAGTACTGGGAGCAGATCGTGAGTGGGTTCGGTATCCATCAAGAGGGTGAAAAACTAATCTGTTTTTATATATGCTTCCAATTGATTTAGCTAGCGCATCCAGTGAAACCAGCGCCTGTGAGTGTTCGCGCAGGTTGTTTTGAATTTTACCGACAAATTGGTACGGGTATCCTATATCATGAAAAAGAGCAGCAAGGTATGTAGATTCTTTTATGCACATCTCCGCAAGGTATTGTGAGAATTGTCCGTTATATACGAGTTTGGGAAACCGTAGTTCTTTCATGTAGTCACGGAGATATTGGCAGTCCGGACCTTCTCTTAATAATGTTGCGGCCTTACCTAATAGATTGAGGTTGAATGAAGAGCTTTGATCGGTGGTGTTTTTGGAACTATCAATGTTACTTTTTCCAAGCAAGACCATGGCTACGTAGGCCGTCATAGGTTGATGAACAATGTGGTCTCGATGAAATGCCTTATGAGGGCTTACGGCAGAGGTCCATTCATCATTAATGAATTCTTTTACAAGGAATTTATATGCTGGAAAACTACGCTGTGCTGTTAGCATCGTATGGCTGATCCCTCCACGCATCTTTGCGAATGAGGCTGAATCCATACGTTTTTTAAAGTCGTCCATAAAAGCCCTGTTAAATGAATTCTTCTGTTCCCAATCAAAATATTTTTGCCGATCTACATTAATAAACGGGCTTAAATGTTGTGGTGTTGTAAGAGGCCTTCCTTGGTGTTTGATGAACATATTAAAACTATTTTCTGATAAAATTTCTGAAACAATGTCTTCGTTTTTATCATGTTCAGTTCCATTAATTTCTGAACTAGATTGTATTTCTTTGTTCATTGCGACCACCTTAAGCGTGCGGTCGGGTCACAAAGTTTTTTCTGTATGTCTATTAGAACAGTAGTGATAGCGATAGTTTCAAGATTATCTTTAATAAAAATTTCATGCAGTGAGTCGTGGATGGCCCTCTCTAGTTTATCGGGGACCCAAAGCTCATTATTATATAAATTAAGCACTCGCAGCACATATAGTATTTTTTTATTTTGTGCTGTTTTGTTGTTTCTTTTTTCATTAAAGAGCCTATCGCATATGAAATTTATGGAAAAGATGTTCCTGCTGGCATTCTCAATGATATTAATAGTGGATAGAAGCCTCTCAAGGTCTTCAGCATTTTCTATTTTAGTGAGGTATGACTCATTTTTAAAATGATCATAAATTGAATTCCATGGAGATGAGGAAAATTTTTTGATTTGTAAATTTGTAGCTGAAAATAAAAAATCCATGATTAAGCTAAAAAGCGCAGAGTTTATATTATTCATATCCATATATTCGGGGCTATATACGCTGATACATGCTATTACAGCTTTAATGCTCTTAGCTAGCTTAGTGTAACTTTCTTTTTCTTCTGGATTTTCAAACGGTGGAGTGTTGTATTTCGTCTCATTTTCACGATAAAGTGTCTTGGATTTTTCAATGTAGTCATGTTCATTAATTCTCCCATCACTTTTATATAATTCGTCATCCTGATTTTCATCGACAGGAAAGCTGCTATAATCTTTAATGAATTTTGTAATTATCGATTGTAAGCTAAAGTCCTGTTCTAAACTGGAGACATCAGAATATTTTCTTATTTTATCAAGAATATTTTTTAATGTTGTGTCATACCACTTTATAGCTCCATGAAACTCTTCGATAATAGAATCTGTAGACTTAGGGTTTAAGGAGTTTTGTTCGGTAAGTATTAAGGCAGATCTTTTACTACGATTGATTTGCCATGCTTCTTTTAAGTCTTTGATGTCGTTAAGCTGAATTTTATTGAAGATTGAATCTTCTCTTTTATCATCTTTTTCCTCTGAAAGTTGCGCAAGAGAATATAAGAACATGAGTTCTTCTTTTGAATCTAACTTGGTTGTGTTACAGTTTTCAATTTTTTTTGATTCTTTTTTTAAATATTCATTATATAATGCCTGCGCGGCAGAGGTCGTAGGGGCTTTATTGGTTATAATATTGAATTTTAGGGCCTTAACATCGAAGATGGGCTTCACTTTATCATTTTGCTCTTTTTTTCCTTTTCCATCTCCTTTTCCATTTATTACTTTTAGAACTTTTCCGGCGACATCTCCTCTATAGTAGCAAAAGTTGCAGCGTTGGCATTTGTGTTCTTTATTACGTACATCGTTTGAAGTCTCACAAAAAGGGCAATATATTGTTTCGTCACCTAGAGAGAGTAATTTACTGTAGAAAAGGTCATATTTTTCGCGGTAGTTTGTTATCTCTTCATTTTTTGAATTTCTGAGTAGCGTGTGTTTGTTTGTATCAGGTTTATCTGGATTTTCATTTAAAAGATTTCTGGAAGTTAACTCTGCTTCATTTACTGCAAGCATATAGTCGTGAACAGCATATGTTTTAGCCTGAATTTGTCCTTTAACTCTTTCGATAGAGTCTACCGCACCGATAAAATCCTGTCCGTCTAAAGTTGTTATGAAATAAAATTTACAAATAACCGGTCCTAGATCCGTCAACCAGTCTTCAAGTGCTGGGAGCAATCCTGTATATCCAGGAGAGTTGTCGAAAATTATGTAGAGCGAATTTTGTGAGCCATTAAGAGCTGAACAGATTATTGATTTGATCATGTCAATAAGCCAGATGGAGTGCATCTGGTCAAAGAGAACATCTGCAGTGTAGATCGAGTCCTTATTAAGAAATGACCCAATAACATTAATTTTATTTTTGGTTAAAAATAGGGTTTGTTTTGCGGGATAGTTCCCATATTCTAAATCATTTTTTGGATCGTCAGATATCCACTCCACGGAGAACTCTGTTCCGGCCATGTAGTTTTCAAAAAGTGAAACAATATTTAACGGATTTGATTTATTATCTGAAGAGTTTTGTCCCTGAAGATCATTATTTAAATATGTAGGAGAAAATACTGGTTTGAGGCTATTATTCCAAAATCCTATTTTGTTGAGCCTATCTATTGTTTTTACAGTGTCTGTTCCATTGATGTCTAAGTCAAAAAAAACTATTTTAGCATCTTGACCCTTGCTGACGTCTAATATCTTTTTTGCCTTCAGGAGAGACAGAGTTGTTTTGCCGACCCCACCTTTGCGTGAAGTAAAGTTGCTGATACTACATCTAGAAAATGAACTCCCCATCTGCCGCCCCCTTCTTCATATCTATAAGTCTTACGATAAGTAGAGGGTCTTCTATCAATATATTCTGTATAATGTCAAATAAGTTATATCTATTATGTTGTATAATAGGGCATAATATAGGTTTATTAAAATAGATGGTTCTATTTAAATATGGTAATATGGTATAAAAGGGCAAAATAAAACCCTCGCATTGCTGCGAGGGTGCATATGATAAAATTCATGGTGGGCCGTGCTGGGTTCGAACCAGCGACTCTCTGATTAAAAGTCAGATACTCTACCAACTGAGTTAACGGCCCATCCGTGTGAACGAAATAGGGGTTTATCGATACTAGCTCTTTGTGTCAAGTAATACAATGCAGATTTGTAAATTTTTCTACAATTTTTTTGCTAGAGCTAAAATAAAACCCTCGCATTGCTGCGAGGGTGCATATGATAAAATTCATGGTGGGCCGTGCTGGGTTCGAACCAGCGACTCTCTGATTAAAAGTCAGATACTCTACCAACTGAGTTAACGGCCCTCCGTGTGAACGAAGTAGTGTCTATCTAGACAGACGATTGCTGTCAAGAAAAAAGTAATAAAAAATAATAAAAAGGTGCATAACCAGTGAATTTTAGATCATAATTGACAATATCTTATTAGTTCTAAAAGTTATTTTCTCTACAATACACAGGTGTTAGTGATTTTATGTTCTGAGCTTATGAATAATTTAAAGAGTTAAGTTATATTAATTAGTGACTGTTGTTACAGTCTTTTCTTAAAGTGAGTTTTTATTCTTAAACTATAAAACGTGTAAAATTAAAAAAAAGACTATAAGATATTGAAATATAATGTTATATTGAAGTAGTCCTTGACAAATAAGTAAAATTAAAATATATTGTATACGCTAAGAGGAGAGCGCGATCTTTTCTTAGCAATAAACTTTGGAGGAAACCTATTAATGACTCGTAAAGACCGCACCGAAGGCATATACAGCCGTCGTGAAGTGCTGGATGAGGGCGAAAGGCGTCAATATTGCGCTTTACAGCTTAAAGAGCTTTTGACTTATGCCTACCGCTATTCTGAAGACGTTAAAAAGCGTTTCGATAGAGCTCAGTTTCAGGTTGAAAAGTTTAAAGACCTTTCTGACCTCAAACTTATTCCTATACTAAAAAAGAAAGAACTTATATTTTTGCAATCCATGGGACCACGTCTTGGTGGATTGTTAACTAAAGATCTCGGTGAGCTTCGCCGTATCTTTCTTTCACCCGGTCCTATTTTTGATCCTGAAGACCGCAGTGAGGATTACTGGGGATGGACTGAAGGATTTTATGCTGCAGGATTCCGTTCCGGTGATGTTGCTCAGATCACTTTGAATTATCATCTGGCTCCTGCCGGGCTGATGTTTGAAGAACCTCTGCGTAATCTGAACTGTGCTGTTGTTCCTGCCGGACCGGGCAGCACTAACAGTCAGCTGGAAATTATGCAGAAGCTCAGAGTTACCGGCTATGTCGGTACTCCAAGCTATCTTATGCATCTTGCTCAGAAGGCTGAAGAAGCCGGACTTAATCTGCGTAAAGATCTGTACCTTGAAGTTGCATTTGTTACAGGTGAAAAATTCTCAGAAAAGGTTCGTTCCTCTCTTGAGAAAAAATTCGACCTTATTATGCGTCAGGGATACGGAACTGCTGATGTCGGTTGTATCGGTTACGAATGTTACCATAAGAACGGTCTACATATTACTAACCGTGCGTATGTTGAAATCTGTCATCCTGATACAGGTATCCCTCTTAAGGACGGCGAAGTCGGTGAAATTGTTATTACCGCTTTCAACAAAACATATCCGCTGATTAGGCTTGCAACCGGAGACCTCAGTTATATCGACCGCACTCCTTGTGCTTGCGGGCGTTCAACTCCGAGACTTGGAAATATTGTCGGTCGCGTTGACACAACTGCCCGTATCAAGGGTATGTTTGTTTATCCTCATCAGGTTGAGCAGGTTATGGCTTATTTTGATGAAGTTAAACGTTGGCAGATCGAAGTTACTAACCCGGGTGGTATTGATGAACTAATTCTCAATATTGAGGTTTCAAACTTTAAGCGCGAAGAAGAGCTTCTGCACATGTTCCGTGAGAAGATTAAACTACGTCCGCTTCTTAAAGTATTGACTCCTGGTTCATTGCCTCCTCAGGTTAGACCTATTGAAGACAAGCGTATCTGGGATTAACCCGGAATTTTGCATGTTCCAATATATTATTGATATCCGCGCAGGGGGTCTTCGGGCCCTTTGCGCGCTTTTTTTTATTTTTGCGATGTCAGGGTGTTCTAAACAGATACACTCGGATATGGCTGTATCTTTTTTGCCTTGCTCCGGTGAATTCATCAGTTCCGCAGGGGATCAACTTTCTCTTGTAGATGCAGTTCACAATGCTAGCAGCGCTGATTATGTTCTGATAGGCGAAGGGCACACAAGTCTTTGTGACCATGAAGTTCAGTTCAAACTGATACAGGGGCTGACAAGTAATCATCGCAAAGTCGCTATCGGTTTTGAAATGGTCAGTTCAGACAAGCAGGATGTTCTCAACCGTTTCAATCTTGGACAGCTCAGCCTGAACGATTTGCCGGAAAAGCTGGATTGGAAAAACGAATGGCGATATGACTTCAATTTCTTTCGCCCTATATTTGAACTAGCGAAGGAACGTGAACTTACCGTAGCCGCACTGAATTTTCCGTTCAGACTCATGAAAGAAGTTCATGCAAAAGGGCTTGAAGGACTGTCCGCAGCGGACCGTGCTTTATTGCCGAAAAACGTTATTATGCCTCCGAAGCAGCAGGAAGAAAGCTTAAAAGAGGTTCTTTCCATGCATCCCAATAGTGACCCGTCTGACTCTAAGCAGGTGCACAGGTTTTTACTAATTCAGTCTTTATGGGATACAACCATGGCTGAGCGTGCTGTCAGTCTCCGACGTAGAGCCGGAACCCCTGTGGTTGTACTCGCAGGAGCAGGGCATGTTGAACAGGGTTGGGGTATAGCCCACAGACTTAAAGAGTTGGATCCGGAAGCAAAAATTTTCATGTTTATGCCGTGGCGAGGAGATAATTTTTATCCTGCCGAAGCAGATTCTTTTTTCTATTGCCCGCCTTCGTATGAAAGCAGACTTGGAATGACCTTGGAAATGCGTCAGGGAAAAGCTGTGGTTGTTGCTGTTAAGCGTGATCAAAAAGCGTTTAGAATCGGTATTCGCCCCGGAGATGTTCTGGCTGAAGCTCAGGGAATTCCTGTACATTCGCTTTCAGCCTTACATATGGCCGGAGCAAAAGCACACAAAGAAAATAAGCCTCTTGTGTTTAAAATGGATAGAAGAGGCAATACTTTTAGTATCGATTTAGGACTGCTTGTCAGATCAAAAAAAGACTAGTCCGGTCATATATAAATTATCAGAAATCAGGGTACATAATGCCAGAATTACCAGAAGTAGAAGTTATTTCACGTGGTCTTGCCAAAGCTCTTGTCGGCAAAACAATTGAATCCGTTAAAATTTTAAATCACAGCTCAGTCAAAATGCCTTGGCATGTATTTGCTTCAAGGGTTGCAGGATGCACTATTACCTGCGTTCACAGACGAGGAAAATTACTTATTATGGACCTTGGTGACGACCTGCATATAACCTTTCATCTTAAAATGACTGGTCGCGTGCTTGCGCATGAAGAAGCTACTCCTTCAGAGAAGCACACACGTGTTGTTTTTGGTTTGACAGATGGCGGTTCCATCGAATTTCATGATACCCGTAAATTTGGCGAAGTTCGCGCGTTAACTACGGAAGAATTGGAAGAATGGTCTTTTTATCATAAGTTAGGGCCGGAACCTCTTGAAACTTCTCCTTCAGACCTTGCTGAACGTTTGATCGGAAAGAAGGCACAGATTAAAGGGCTTTTGCTGAATCAGTCCGTAGTTGCCGGAATAGGAAATATTTATGCTGACGAGTCCCTTTTCCGTGCTGGTATTCACCCGAAAGCTAAAGCTTCTGACCTTTCAAAAGAAACACTTGAAAAATTATTTGTAGAAGTCCAAAAGGTGTTAACGCAGGCAATCAGTGAAAACGGAAGTTCTATCCGCGATTATGTTGATGCAGGAGGGGATGCTGGTGGCTTTCAGAATAGTTTTAAAGTTTACGGCAAAAAAGGTGAAGCTTGTCCCGAGTGCGGTGAGCAGTTTGAAAGCGGAACTGTTGCGGGACGTGGTTCAACATTTTGTGCCAAATGCCAGAAAATGAGTGATTAGATTTTTTCTCTATTAATTGCCTCCGGTGGCATAATGAATTTTAAATATTTAAAGCCCCAATTTAGCGGAGGCCTTTTTATATATGACAGCTGAATCAGCTAAGATTGTTCGAAACGCTTCGGTTGTTGCCGGAGCGACTTTGCTTTCAAGGATACTTGGATTTGTCCGTGACTTGATTGTGGCTTTTGCTTTGGGAGCAGGTTTGCCTGCCGATGCTTTTTTCGTCGCATTTCGCATACCTAACTTACTTCGTCGTTTGTTCGGGGAAGGGTCACTTACCATGGCCTTTGTTCCGGTTTTCAGTCGTGTTAAAAATGAGCAGGGACAGGAAGCCGCTTTTGATATGGCTCGTTCGGCTCTCGCGTGGTTGGTGCTGATTTTAGGAGTGATAACGGTTGTGGCGATAGTCGGAGCAAAACCTTTGGTTTTAATGATTGCGCCGGGTTTTGATCGTAACCCTGAGTTGATGACACTTACGGTATCTCTTTTAAGAATCTGTTTTCCCTATGTAATTTTTATTTGCGGTGTTGCGTTGTGCATGGGTGTTTTAAACAGTATGGGCCATTTTCTGGCTCCTGCGCTTGCTCCGTGTGCTTTAAATATTGCGCTCATCGGTTCCGCGCTCATTGGATATTACACCGGAAACAATGTAGCTGTCTTTATGGCTTGGGGTGTTTTAATCGGTGGGCTTTTACAGTGGCTTTTGCAGCAGCCGTATTTGCGCAAGTACGGTCTTACATGGCGAGGCAATCGTAGTCTTGCCAACTCAGGTGTTAAGCGCATGGGTAAGCTGATGCTGCCGACTGTGTTCGGAGCCGCTGTTTATCAGATTAACATTGTTTTAGGCACACTTCTGGCTTCATTTCTTCCAGTGGGCAGTGTGTCATATCTTTATTATTCAGACCGTCTTGTCCAGTTCCCGCTGGGGGTTTTCGGGATTGCTGTCGGAACGGCTGCACTGCCGAGTCTGTCAGCTCTTTGCGCTAAAGGCAAAAATCGTGAGTTTGCTGAAACTTTGAAGCATACGGTCGGTTTGACTCTCTTTATCAGCCTGCCTGCAATGGCTGGGCTGGTGACTCTTGCCGAGCCGCTTATCAAACTTCTTTTCCAGCGCGGTGCATTTGATGCGGTGGCTGTTACAGCTACTGCGCAGGCCTTGATGGCTTACGGGGTAGGGCTTCCTTTTATTGCGATGTCCCGTCCTTTAGTTTCAGCTTTTTATGCTCAGGAAGATACTAAGACTCCGGTTAAAGTTGCAATTTTTTGCCTAGTTGCCAATGTGAGTATCGGTTATATTCTCATGCAGTCCATTGCTCATGTGGGTTTAGCTTTAGCTGTATCCTTTTCGTCCATGCTCAATTTCTTTTTGCTGGCTGCCATTATGTGGCGCAGAACAGGAGTTTGTCCTTTGCCGTGGGCGGGAGCATTTAAAAGTTTTTTGCTTAGTTGCCTTATCGGAGCTGGAGCTTGGTATTCTGTTTCTTACGGAATACTCTGGTTTTTGTTGATTCCGGTGTGGATATTAATTTACGGTGTCGGCTCTCTGTTACTTAAATCTGATGATGCTTTGATGTTGATGAATGCCTTGCGTCGCAGGAGAGCTTAGCCAGTGAGTATAGAGTCGAGGCAGAATTTTCCGAAAGGTCTTAAGCAGCCGGAAACAGGATTCAGATTTTCTACAGATTCATTGTTGCTCAGCAGCTTTGTGTCCGTTTCAGGCAAAACAACTATTCTTGATTTAGGTACAGGATGCGGAGTTATCCCGTTAGGCATAGCTCTTAATAATCTGGATTCAGAGTTAAGTATCACAGGCGTAGATATCAGCTCTGATATGCAGGAATCAGCTAAGCAGAATATAAATTTGCTGGGTTTTGCTGATAAAATTAAAATTATCGAAGGTGACGTTTCAAATCCACAGTTCGCCCCTGCGGAAAGTTTTGACTTGGTTGTGTCTAATCCTCCATATTGGTGTGAAGGAAGAGGGAGACTCTGTACTGACGCGGATAGAAGCAGAGCTAGATTTGAAGTTGAAACTGAATTAGAAGATTTTGTAAAGACTGCGGCACGAATGGTCCGCTTTCGTGGCAAAGTTTGCTTTGTATTTCTTGCGGAAAGAATTACTCAGCTTTTAGCCGCACTGACTGCTTTTAAACTGGAACCTAAGAGAATAAAATTTGTGCACAGCCATATAGATCGTCCGGCTAAGGTTGTCTTAGTTGAAGCTGTTAAAAGAGGTAAATCGGGATTGATTGTCGAACAGCCTCTAATTTTATTTGATGAAAATATCGAAGGTTCAGTTTATCTACAAAGTGCATTAGATTATTGTAAGTTTATAAAGAAATCGTCGCTGAAATGATTAAAAAAATTATCCTCAAAAATTTTCTGGCCCACGAATATACCGAGATCGAATTGGGACCGGGTATGACGGTGCTGACCGGACCAAATAATAGCGGTAAATCCTCTGTTGTTGAAGCGTTACGCTGTATTGCGACCAATCCACTGCCTAAGCATTTTGTGCGCCACGGTGCAAAAATTGCGCGGGTTGAGCTTGAAATGGACGACGGAACAAAGGTTGCTTGGATTCGCAAAAAAGCGACAGCCTGGTATGAGGTTACACTGGCTGGAGCTGAAGAGCATGAAACTTATGCAAAGTTCGGGCGTAAGCCTCCTGAAGACGTGATGGCAATTTTACGTCTTAATCAGGTTCCGCTGGAAGGTGATAAGTTCTTAGATGTTCATATCGGGGATCAGCGAAAACCGATCTTCCTGCTTGACCAGCCTGCAAGTGTCGCGGCCCAGTTTTTTGCTTCATCATCGGAAGCTTCGCACCTTTTAGCCATGCAGACGGAGCTTAAAAGCCGCGTTAGAAATGCAAATCGTGATAAAAAATTTCAGCAGGAAAAAATGGCTGATATTGCCGCTGATCTTAATGAGTTGCAGGATTTACCAAAGGTTAATCTTGAGCTTGAAACTGCTCACGAATTAAAAGGTCAGTCTGAAAAACTTTTAAGCGAAATTCCACGCATAGAGGATTTTTTAAATCGTAAAAATCAGCTTCAAAGCCAAAAAGTAAAGCTTGCTGCTAAAGAGAAAAGATTGTGCGGACTTGAAAAAGGGCCTGACCTTTTCCCTGTAAGGGGGCTTGAGCAAACAAATTTGCAGCTTGGAAATTTCCGATGTCAGAGCTTGAACCTTAAAAGCAGGGCACACTGTTTAGAAGAACTTGCGTCACCGGTTCAACTTTTTCCTGTTAAGGATTTGGAATTAAAAATTGTAAGGCAGAACCAACTTTCTTTAGCAGAAAATGTTCAAAGCAACAGACAAAAAGCTCTGTCATTACTGACAGCTCCTCCTTTGATGGAAAATATTTCAGCTCTTTGCGCAACCATCAGCAACATTTCCCGCAACAAAATTTTTGCCGAAAATATTTCCCGCAGAGCACGGGCTTTAGAATCGTTAGCTCCTGCTCCTGAACTGTTTGATAATTCTAATTTAATCCAGACGATTGGCAGTATTAATTCTCTTAAAAAGAATCAGGAACAGTCAAGAAGTGTACTGGAAAAATTGGAAGAATCCAGAGTGCTGCTTGAAGCAAAAATTAAAAAAAGATTAGCCGAAATAGGCAGTTGTCCGCTGTGTGGAAATGAGCTTGCAGCGGATAAACTTATCGGAGAACTCGGTCATGAATCTTGAGCGTATACAAGCTGATGGTCTTTTTTTAATTGGAGATCCACATATTGCGGCAACTCCTCCAGGGCAGCGTTTAAGCTCCTATACTTCAGATGTTCTGGAAAAACTGGAAGCATGTCTAAAGCGTTCAAAAGAACTGAATCTTGTTCCTCTTATTTTAGGGGATCTTTTTCATTGGCCTCGTGACAACTCAAATAGTTTACTGGTGGATTTAATTGCTTTGTTCGGACCGTATAAGCCTTTTGTGCTTATTGGTAATCACGATAAATATCAGGCCAGACTTACCCCTGACGTTTCAATGGCTGTGCTGGATGCAGCAAATGTTGTCAGATTAATGAGCGAGCCGGGCCCGGCTTTTGTGCTTGAAACTCCTAAGGGTGATGTTCTCGTAGGGGCTAGCCCAGATGGATTTCGTATTCCTAAAGAATTTGAGCGTGAGGAATTTGAGAAGGAGAACGGTAAACTCCTTAAGGTTGTGTGGGTTTCTCATCATAATGTGGCTTTTCCTAATTGTAAAAAGCAGCAATATGCTATCAAAGAGCTTCCTGGGATTGATTGGCTGATAAACGGTCATATTCATGGGCCGCGTCCCAGCTCTACAGCAGGCATAACAACATGGGCAAACCCCGGTAATATCTCACGTATGGCGTTTACTAGGCTTTCATTAGAGCGCAAACCGCAAGCAGCAATTTGGACTCCGCACTGTATTGATTTGGAAAGATGGGATATACCGCATCGTGATTTTTATGAGGTGTTTCCAAATCAGGAATTCTTGCCCGAGCAGGAAGATGCGGATGCGGCTGAATCTAAGTTTTTGCAGGGGCTTGAGAGACTAGCATGGAAAAGAACCCATGAAGGTTCAGGACTTAAACAATTTTTGGAAGAGAATATTGACCCGGCACAGCCGGAAAGTCAGTTGATTTGGAATTTATATACGGAGGTAACCGATGGCAACAGGTAACGCAGCAAATGATAATGAACTTGAGCAGGAACTTAATCTGCTTAAACAGCAATATGAAAGACTCCGTGAGGACAAAGTACGTACTGAACAGAATCTTGATAATATTGGCAGACAACTTGCCGAACTAGAAGAACAGGCCATTCAGCAATATGGTACTGCTGATTCTGAAAAACTCAGTCAGTTGCTTGAAGAAAAAAGAACTGAAAATTCCAGACTCGTCACAGAATATAGGGCACATATTACTTCTATCGTAGACGGGTTACAGAAGCTTGAAAACAGTGGCGGACAATAGCTGTGAATTTTAGTGAAGAAATTCCTTCTTTAGAGTCACTCGAGCGCAGAGCCGGGCAGCTTACAGCAAAAGCATCCGCACGAGTTGATGATTGGATTAAGCTACGCGCTGAAATTCAGAAGGTTGATGAATTCCTTCAAATCGCTCCTGAAGCTGAAAAGAGGATGGAAGAGCTTACCACTGCATTGTTCGGAGAACTTTTAAGCGAGCTTGAAACAAATCTTACTCACGCAATAAGAGAAATCCTCGGGCAGGAGCGTGAGGTTAAAGCGATTGCTTCCATCCGGGATAAAAAGCTTCAGGTTGATTTTCAGATACTTAATCAGGGTGGTGAAGAAGATATAATGGTCGGGCAGGGGGGCTCTGTCTGCAATATTCTTTCAGTAGGGCTCAGGCTCATTGCTCTTTCAAGGCTTAATCCTGAGTTACATCGCCCATTCCTTGTGCTAGATGAACAGGATTGCTGGTTACGACCGAATCTTGTACCACGTTTCATGGAACTGATAAGCACTATTGCGAAAAGGCTTGATTTTCAAGTGTTGGTCATAAGCCATCATCCTCTGGAACTTTTTGCAAACAGTGCGGAAAGTATCCTTGCACTTGAACCTGATCGTGAAATTGGTGTTAAGATAGAAAGGGTTAAATAGCATATAGTTATGCTTAAATTACGGTGAGTTTGGTTTTGCTGGTTGTTTGTGTTCTTTTGAGGTATATTTCCGAAAGTTAAACTATTAACCCCTTTGGAGCCGTATGGGAACGGAAGACGGACTTAAACGAATTTTGGATATCCCGCTTGAAGTAAAAGTTGAGATGGGACGTACAAAACTGCTGGTTAACGAGATTATTCAGTTTGGTCAGGGAACTGTAATCGAGTTGCATAAGCTTGCCGGCGAACCTCTGGATATGTATGTGGAGGGACGTTTGGTTGCTCGTGGGGAACTTGTTGTTATTAATGAAAATTTCGGATTCAGAATCACTCAAATAATAACGCCGCAAGAGCGCATAAAGAGCCTCGGTCTTTAATTTTTTAAGGGATTTCTTTGTCGGTGTTTACCCCCTGTTTTCGG
The DNA here is from genome assembly GCF_006210265.1 of Desulfovibrio sp. UCD-KL4C. Lineage (NCBI taxonomy): Bacteria > Pseudomonadati > Thermodesulfobacteriota > Desulfovibrionia > Desulfovibrionales > Desulfovibrionaceae > Desulfovibrio > Desulfovibrio sp. UCD-KL4C. The sequence continues at coordinate 13,022 of NZ_VCNC01000009.1, read as the reverse complement.
GGGTTTTGTTTTTTCAGATTTAATATTATTTCGAATTCTTGCCGGTGCGTTATAAACTTCGGCAGACTTAGATAAAAATATCCTCGTAAGGAGGTCCGCATAAGTGTCATCATTATCGAATTCTTTTAAAAATAAGCCTATGATCTGGGCTGTCATAATAGTTGCTTTCACAACATTCGCGCGGATATGGTTTTTAGGATCAGGTCAGCTTAATCTTGTACAGGATGAAGCTCAGTATTGGGACTGGACCCGCAATATGCAGCTTACCTATTATTCCAAAGGACCGCTGATTGCATGGATTATTTCGACTTGGACTTTCGTTTTCGGCAACACTGAATTCGGAGTTCGTTTCGGGTCTGTAGTTGGGACGATGCTGACTCAGATTGTCCTTTTTTGGGGAATGGCAAAACTTTGGAAACGTCCCGGAGCGGCTGTCTGGACGCTCATAATTTATAATTCCATGCCTGTTTTTCTTGCGCTTGGAATACTTATGACAACAGATAACCCCTTTATTCTGTGCTGGACATGTGCTCTGTTTTCTCTATATTCCGCAACTATTCCTTACCCCCCAGGGCTTGAACGTGATTCTAACGAATCCAAAACACTTCCTTTTGTTCTTATCGCTGTATTTTTGGCTATAGGCATACTCGCAAAATATACAATGCTCGGTTTCATTGGGCTTTCAATCTTATATTCATTGATTTTGCTTAAGAAAGAAGGGCTCCCAAGCGGTTTTTTAAAGAAGTTGTTTGCGGCTCTTGGGGCAGGGGTTTTTATAGGATTTTTGCCAACCTTAATCTGGAACTGCCAGAATAGCTTTGTGGGGTATAAGCATGTTTTATACTTGATTGGAGCTGAAGGTTCAAAGGCTTCAACTCTTATCAGGTTTGATAGAGTTATACCTTACCTAGGGGAGCAGATCGGCATGGTTAGTCCATGGTGGTTTGTGTTTATGTTAATTGGTGGGTGCAGCGCAATCGCTGTTGTATTAAAGAAAAAGCCTAAAAATATATTAGGATTAAGCAATAAACAAAGCGCATTGCTTGCTGTTTTCTTTCTGCCTGTATGGTGTTTTTTCTTTATCTGGAGTTTTCACGCTAAGGTTCTCGGCAACTGGGCGGTTATTTCATATGTCGCAGGCGTAATGCTTGCCGGTCTTAGTTTCGATCATTTCTGGAACAGACGTGGGCACCTCCGTACTATTTGGTTGCTTCTCAGTATTTTTATCTTCTTACTGCTTCATTTTCAAAATCTTGTTTCACTTCCTGATAATTTAAATCCGACCCATCGCCTTAAAGGATGGACTGATTTAGGAGAGCAGGTCTTGAAGCTAGAATATTCTCAGTTTAATGACCCCTCAAAGGTTTTTATAATGAGTGAACAGTATGACATGACTGCAGCTTTGGCCTTTTATGTCCCCGGGCAGCCACGTACTTATTGTGCATGGATAGACAGGCGCATGAATCAGTATGATTTGTGGGCAGGTCCTCAAGATAAAGTAGGATGGGATTCTGTCTATGTACTTAAAGATTTTAAAGAAAGTCCTGATAGAGAACTTGTGAAAATGTTTAAACGCATTAGTCCGCCTATTCATTTACAGACCACTTTCCGTGGTAAACCAGCACGAAAATTCACAATTTTCTTGTGTTACGATTACAACGGTTACTGGCCTAGAGATAAACGACTCAGATTTTAGATATTTGATTTATTAAATCGATTACAAAATCCTCTTTGCGACGATCTGTTTCTAAGAGGATTTTGTCGTGTAATGGCCATTTAAATGCAAATATAAACTTTTTTTTGCAGAAATATTCAAAAAAAAAGAAAATAATTTTTCAGTCACGTTTGTGGTTGTGAGCCGTTTGATTGCTCATGATCGGTTATTTAGTCTGTAATTTTAAAGCACTTGATGCATGTTGGAGTGTTGTCGCAGATAAATATGAGCAGGAGTGACAATCTTTGACATTTTTTGACAAACTGTGTCATACAATACTAATTGTAATGTAATAATGAAAAATTAGGATAAGTCTTTGACTCCGTCGCCTACTTTATACACGGTGCGTGAGATCGCTGATACGCTTCGAATCCACTCCAGAACGGCTTACAGGCTGATTCAGGAGGGGAAGATTCGTGGTATCAAAGTCGGTAGCCAGTGGCGTGTGCCTGAAAGTTCTTTGCTGGAATACATTGAGTCTGGATTGCAATCCCCGGCAAGCAAAGAGAAAGACGAGAAGACCGGTTCTAAACAACTGAAACTGCCCATTTAAGCAAAACTGGTGGACGTGATCATGAAAAAAAAAGGAAGACTTAAGCGAGTCAATTTAGAAAACGACTTCGGTGGTCCGATTTCTTTTGCCGGAAAGCTTGAAAACGAGGCCATGAATTACTGCGAACGGAGCGGTGAGCTTGTTTCAGAAAAAATTTACTTAAGCAAAAAAGGTCGCACCGGCTATTCTGTTTCTTCCAGAAAAGAGGATGCGCGCGAAAAACGTGCTTATTTAATGGAAGATCAAGGTAAAACGTGTCTGGTGTCAAATGGGTCTGTCCTGCTGGGCATTGATACCGAAAACCTGATTACATTTTTTGCCAAGGTATTAGACGAACAAGCATCAGAAAATTCTGCTGATGGGTTGGAGTATATCCGCAAACAGCTTGATGCTGTTAACGAGTAACCTGTTAGCCTTAAAGATCAGCGCCCTTAGCGGCGTAGTTGTTACAAGAAAATATTTAATTGAGGGGAAGCCATATCGGCTTCCTCTTTTTTTTTGGAATTTTTGCTATAAATAATATTTTCGGTACGGGCATCAAGACGATATCTGTAAACAGCTCCGTTTTCGCCCGCAAAGTCTAGCGGGGTGGGAGTAATAGATAAGAGAAAGCCCCGACCAAAGTCGGGGCTTTCAAACTATTCTTTGGTCTCTTCTACTGAGGTCTCAATTTCAGCTTCTTTTAATTCTGGATGCCTTTTATAAAAACCTTTTAACGGTTCTAATTGAAAATTGCATTTCGAACAAATCTTCCCATTTTGTAAGGGGCCGCTTAAATATACTTTTTGGCACATTGGACAAATCAATGAGGCCTGTTTTGCCGATCTTTTCTTTACTATCTTATAAAGAAACAAACCATAAAAAATAAAAATAATTCCTATAAAAGCAACACCCCATCGAGCAAAATAATTTAAAGGAAATCCCTTAAAGCTTGTATTCCAGTTCGGGCCAAGTGGATTTGCTGCCATCATCATTCCAGCACCGAATAAAATAATAAACACCCTTTCAACTAATGAGGCAAATTTATCTTTGCTCTTTATTTTTATATTTTTTTTCATTTTTTACTGCTACATTTTCTTTACCAATATTTTCAATTAATGTTTCTGCCAACCATTTTACTGCGGCCACTTTTCCTCCAGTTCCAACAGAAGGAGGTAGTCCATCTACTAACCCTGTGGCTCCATCAACTACTTCGTTTGCATCTAAACCATATTTAATACCTGTAGGACTATTTTTAATTTTTATATCAACCTTACGTCCAACATTTTTAACAACATTATTTGCACGGTTAATCACATTTCGACTATTTCGCACTGCTTTTTCTAAATACGGAGCAGCTTTTCTAGCTACGACGGAACCTGCCGCACCAATTTCTTTGCCGACGATCGGAGCAGCCAAAGTTGTACTCGCAATAACTGCCGGCAGCACAGCTGCGCCGGCTGCTGTTCCCCATATTCTGGGGTCATTAGTAATAGCCCCACCTGCTCTAGAAAGGGCTTCAGCCGAAGCTTTTGATCCTTTTGAAACAGCTTTTTTAACTCCTTTATAGATTCTGGTAAGAGCTCCGTCCTTAGATTCCTCACTCTTCCCAGCAAGCCCAATCCGATCATGAAAATTAATATGATCATCCAAACAATACACGTAAACTCCCACGTATCCGCCAGCAAACCCTAACGGAGTGGGAGTGATAGATAAGAGAAAGCCCCGGCCGAAGTCGGGGCAAAAGTTCATTTAAGCGATAATTTCCCAAAAGATTTTACTTAGGAACATTTGAAGAACCTGTATGCAAATGTGCCTGAGCAACTTTTTCTTGTATTTTCTCAAAGTCTCCGTTTGATATGAGATAAAACACTTCAAAATATTTATTTTTTACTGTTGTAATTGAGAATTGGTCAACATCTCCAAGCAAGTTGCTTTTTTCAATATTTAACGATTTAACATTTTTAATGTTTTTATATAAAATATGTTTTTTAATATGAGCGAAAGACAAAACTAGTTTATCTTTCTTGACTGATTCTAGTTGAAGGTTGTGCCGAATAAAAAAGTACAACATAACAATTAAAATTAATAAAGTGTATAATGTATACAAATAATCACACTTAAATGCTGCAAAAAAAGCGCTAAGCATCAACAGAATCAGAATATAAAACATAAAATATGCTTTCAATGTTAAAAATCTCACATTACCTCTTTTTGTGATGGTTTCTTAATATAAAAATTAAAGTTAATATTTTCAATATATTTATAAACTATACTTAAATTGTTGCTACTTAAAGTGATTATAAATTTTTTCTAATAAATCAGGGGTTGGATCAAATACACCTAATACTTTAGAAGAGGTTCTTCCTACTGTAGTTTCAAAAGGTTGTATAAGTTTACTCCCTTTAACTGATGTTCCAATAGAAACAGATGTTGAGTGGCTTTTTCCATTAGAACTTTTGCTCACACCGAAAGAAGGCCCTTTTAGTGTGGGAGTTACTGTGACTCCTGTATAATTATTTTTTCCTTCAAAATCTTTTACCGTTTTCGCATTAGATTTTTCTAAGTGAATATCTCCACCTACTCCTATGATATTTGAGGCTCCATATTCAATGTCACGAACTATAACCGCCTTATCTTTGTTAAGAATAGAGATATTAACTCCCGCTCCTAATTTTCCTCCAAATCCAGATATTTCACCGCCAAGACCGATTCCATATGTATTTTCTTCATCATTTTTGGCTTTTTTCTCAGCATCAGCTTTTACTAATTTTTTAACAACATCGGCATTGTCTCCCGGAGGTAGAGGAACTACGGAGCCATTTTCAGAAATTATTGTAATCGGTTTTCCTTCTGAGTTATAAGCTATACCTGATGACTTTGTTTCGTTACGTGTGGATTTATTTTTATAGTTATCATCTTTATCAGGAATTATATCTCCAAATTGGTCACGCTTAGGTGAAGGGTTTTCTGTAGCTTCAGCACGATTAATTATATTGCTGTAAGGGGCTTGTTCAGCCTTTTTCTCAGTCGTTTGTGCTTCATTATTTTTATCCCGAACAGTGGCATTGTATTCTGTTCCGTTCTGTGATCTTTGCAATACTTGCTTAGATTCTTCACTCTTCCCAGCAAGCCCAGTCCTATCATGAAAATTAATAGGATCATCAAGACAATACCCGTAAACATCCACATCTCCGCCCGCAAACCCTAACGGATCGGGAGTGATAGATAAGAGAAAACCCCGATCGAAGTCGAGGTTATTAATAGATTATTCTTTGGTCTCAGCGTTTGCTCGTCTAATATTTCTAGTTATAACTTCGTAAGCATTAGATGAGTTTTTATAGCTGACTATGTATTTCTTTTTACCCGTTAAACATATAGAAAAAGATTTTATGCCATTAGGACAAAAAGAGTCTAGAAGGTATGACTCATTATAATTAACAATATCTTGATATAATATTTTTTTATCAAAAAAAGAAAAAGAGATTACTATTCCATCGTTGCCAATAGATGTTAAGATGTTGTGAGTTTTAACTCCAAAGTAGAAAAACAATGCATAAAAGGGAAAGAACAGTATTGGTAAATATACTTTAGTTACTAATCCTATGATTGAACAAAGTATCCAGATCATCCCTAAAAAAACTGTCAAATTTTGGAATAATTTTATCTGAAACATATAATCTCATTATTGTTGAATGGAATTAGTGTGTACTTTCGAATCAATATATCCCCAGTAATTACCACTCAACTTTATGTCGAGGATAAGTTTTAAGCTTTTTCTTTTTTCCTTTTAAGTGTTCATCTATCTTTTTATCAATATAACCTGCGTAATCATCGATAGGAGGATCAAATTCAAAAATAGTTTTTGAATAAGATTTACCTGTACTTGTCTGAGGTATTACATATTCATTAATTTTTTTTCCAACTCCCAAATTAATTGAAGAGGAGTTGCTTGTTTGGCTAGAACTTTTTGTGTGCCCCACAGAAAATAGGCTTCCTGGAACAATTATTCCGCCTGAAGCATAATTACTGCTTCCTTCTAACTCTTTAATTGACTTCGCATCGTGTTCGGCTGCTGAAAGATTTATTTCAGCACCATAGCCATTTGAAGCACCAATTTTCCCATTTACCAAGAATGCTGCATGCTTTGGATCACGGTAAACAAGTTCACCACCAGCACCTACTTCAAAGCCAAATCCAGCTGCATTCGCTCCAATTCCAAGGCTATATGATTTCTTATTTTTAGATTTTACTTTGTCATTTGTAGACGATTTATGAGAATTGCCATTTCGGCTGTCGGAATTGATGACGTCATCAAGGATTTTTCCGCCTGATTTCCCCTCACTCTTCCCCGCAAGCCCCGTCCGATCATGAAAATTAATAGGGTCATCGAGACAATACCCGTAAACGTCCACATCACCGCCAGCAAATCCTAACGGATCGGGAGTGATAAACCTGCCTATTGCGGGATCGTATTCACGATATCCGAGATGAACTAGCCCAGTATCTTTATCCGCTAGACCTGCGGCAAACCCTAAGCATATATCCAGACTGACTCCGCTATCGAGTAATAGATTGCCAAACGAATCATTTATAATCCGCTTTACCTCATTACCCCTTTCATCCGCAACCATGAAGATTGTGCCGACCTGATTTATAGCAAAGAAAAAGGTTTGCCCTTCGTAGGTCATGCTTACGGGATTGACTTCTTCATCGTAGCTGAAGACTTTGGGGTGTAACCCTTCGCCGTCCGTTACAGCAAGAAGCGTAGTTAAATCCTGCCAGAGGTATTTTTCCACAACTTTACCGTTAATAGACTTCGATATTCTTCTTCCAAGCGGATCACAGGTGTATTCAATTCTGCGACCATCGGGCAGGTGTACTTCGTGGAGTGGACCTGATTCTAAATATGAATATCTTGTGACCTGACCGAGATCGTTTTTCATCACCATGCGACCTTGGTTGTCGTACATATATTTTACTTCACCAGCTTGCAAAAGTTCCATGTTCTGACCGTACTTGAACAAACGTAGTTTTGTTTGGCTAGTTTCAACAAATAAACGCTCACCGTTCTTGCCATACTGGTAGTGCTCAACAATAGCGTTATCGCAGATTACTTTGCTGAGCCTACCACCGTTGTCATATTCATATTCACGTTCAACTGCTTGTGGATCTATTGCTAAGCCTGTGTAAATGATTCTCCCGTTGTCATCGCGCTCAGTTGCTAGGAGTGAGAATTCTTCTCCTGTATTCGGGATTGTAAAAACTTTGGTCTGGTACGGATCAACCGAAGTCATATCGACTGAATCTCTCTCCTGCTCGTCGTAGATGTTTTCACCTGTGCCTGTTTCCGGCTGTCTGGGCTGATCTTTAGCCACTTCTGCAAGTAATTCCTGCCCGTACTGTGTTTTAATCAAGTCTTTAACGAGGGGCAGATCTGGATTCTCAATGATAAATTTTGCGTGAAGCTTACGCTTTGTTTTCTTTAAATGCTCCTTTTCATATTCTATCTCCCGTAACTTTCGTTCAAATAAAGCCTTGCGCTCTGGGGACATCATGCTTGGGTACATGCGTTCATGGGCTGGGAAATCTTTAAGGGCATAATATGGACTATTCATTTCCTCCGGTCCTTCAAGAATGGAATTTGGCACCACATCGTACATCATTTCCAAAATATCTTCTGGAGGCGTTGAGTTTTTATACAACCTGACGTTAATTGGGATGTCCTTGCCTTCTTTCTCTCGTAATCTATATCCACCTGGATAAATCATAAAGACCTCTACTTGCTTTTTGGTAACCTAATTAAATCCAGACCTGTTCTGAATTTAAGCTGGCTACCTGTGGCTGAATAAGCAGAGGATATCGGGCAGTCCGGACATGAATAAGCCGAGTCAGGTCCGGCGGGATGAATTTTGTGGTTCATAAAAAAGTCCCCGACACAATTTGTGTCGGGGACTTTTAAAGTTAATCAGTAAGGTTAATTTACGAAGTAAGTCCGTGAACAGAATCACGAACCCAGTAAAGCAGTTCGAAGTTTTTGGTGATTCCGTCACGTAGTTTGTTAAGCTCTGATTTTTCCATATCCTGAATGCGGATAAAAACCTGACGAGTATTTTCCTGATTAGGCTCGTAACTGGTCAGAACGGACATCATACGTGCATTGTTGTCTTTTAAGAAGTCTACTACGCGGCTGAGAGAGCCAGCTTTGTTAGAGAGGGCTATTCCCATTTGTATGCCGCCGTGAAGGACTCCTGTGATGTTGATTAGAACTTTGAATACATCGGTAGTTGTGATGACTCCTACGCATTTGTTTGCCGCATCTACAACTGGAACTCCGCCGATCTTATTCTCATCCATGATTACCGCTGCTTTTTCTACGGTATCTTCAATGGAAACCGTTAAAACTTTGCGAGTCATGATGTCTTTGATTTTGATTTCAGACAGCAGGTAATAAAGCTCATGCATATCAAGTGTTGTTGCCTTTGAAGGGGAGGCTTCTTTTATATCACGGTCGGAAATTATTCCTACTAACACTCCGTCATCATCAACAATTGGCAGTCTACTTATCTCTTTATCCTTCAGGAGCTTAGCGGCTTTCATCATTGAGCGTTCAGGTGTGAGGGTGATAATATCTTTTGTCATCCAGTGTTTAACAAGCATTAGAGTCCTCCTTGATTTTACCTTGCATGAGATTAAGTTTTTAATATCTTAATCTTATAAGATCCTGCAAATGAATGCAGTTTAATACCGCTTATCGAATTAAGTACTACTAAAGTTATATAAACAAATTTATAAGGTCAATCTACAACTGTTATAAATAAAAGGACCTTCATGAGAAATTTGCATTTAAGCACTTCGGACAAAGTAACCTGTCATAATATCGGGTTGGTCAGTTCTTAGCAGTGCTTGTGTTCCGGAGTGAATTACATTTACGGTTTCACCGTGAATTGTTTCAAAAGAATAATTGCCCGCATTCATTGCAGGCCTTTTCAGTCCCGGAACAAGTATTTCTGTATCCTTTTCAAGTTCCCAGCGGGACTTAACAGAAACAAGCCAGCAGTCGTCGCCGCGTTTTTCCTGAATTCTGGCTACGACAGGCTTGCGTTCTTCTGCGGAAGGGGGCTGAGCAATTGTACTTGGACCTGATGTTTTGAAAAATGCAGTGCTGAGCGGGCGAGTCGCTGTATTAATAAGTTCAGACATGGTTCTTTCAGGCAAAGGGCTGCCATTTTTTGCTGCATTGATGGCAGCTCTGTAAACGTCGGCAACTTGTGCGATGTAAGATGAACTTTTAGTGCGACCTTCAATTTTAAGAGCGGCAACTCCAAGTCTGGACAGCCAACGTACATAATGAATCAGGCAAAGGTCCTCAGCTGCAAAAAATGTTGTGTGTCCGTCCTCTTCAATGGTTTCCCATACATCGCTACCGGGTCTTGTTTTTTCTTCGACCCGCAGTCCTGTCGCTTTGTATTCAAAACGGCACGGATGTGTACAGCGTCCCATGTTAGCGGATCTGTCATTTAGCCATGAGCTTAGAAAGCAACGTCCTGAAATAGCCATACACATGGCTCCGTGGACAAAAAGTTCCAGTTCAATATCCGGACACTTAGCGGCAATATCTGCAATGTCAGTTACGCAGAGCTCTCTGGCAAGGTTTACCCTAGAAGCTCCGAATTCTTTCCAGAACTTTGCAGCTTCACTGTTTCCAGTGTTAGCCTGTGTGCTGATATGTATAGGAGTGCTGGGAAAGAATTGCTTGATAATTCTGATTACACCAGGGTCCGCAGCGATGATTCCATCCGGAGGACATTTGGTAAGTTTTTCAAGATCTTTTTTTACCAGATCCAGATCCTTTTCACGAGGGTAGGCATTGATACAGAAGTATGCCTGAACGTTGTTTGCTTTGGTCAGAGCAAATGCTTCAGGCAGCTCGTCCCATTGGAAGCCTGCTCCGGCAGAACGTAGGTTAAGATCTCCGGCTCCAAGGTAAACGGCATCTGCTCCGTAAGTAACAGCGGCAGATAGTTTTTCCATGTTTCCGGCAGGGCATAGTAATTCAGGCATTTCGCAGTTGATAGGCTTCATTGATTTTGTTTGGCTTGTTAGATTGTCAGGATTAATTTTATTCATGGCTAAGTTTTGGCAATAGATTAAATTTGAAGACCCTTGGATTGCCTGAGGGCTTTAAGATCGTCAAGTACGCTGTGATGTACAAATAGCTTTCCGGAGCCACGGCCAAGTTTTATTTCCGGTTTTACGGACCCGTGAAAATCAGAACCGCCACTGGCGAGAAGGTCGTATTTGTGAGTCAGTTTTTTGCAAATACCCGTCATGTCTGGAGTATGTGAACTGTAATATACTTCTATCCCATCAAGCCCTAAGTCTTTAAGCTCTTTAACTTTTTCATCAAGAATTTCTTCATTGGTACTAAGCAGAGCTGGGTGCGCTAGAATTGACGTTGCTCCTGTTGAACGTAAAAGCTTTAGAGCTTCTTTAGGGGAAAGGCTTTGTTTGGGAACATATGCTTTACCTTTTTTACCCAAATAATGCCGAAAGGCTTCATCAAAAGATTTAACATATTTTTTATCAAGTAAAACTCGTGCTATATGGGGTCTACCAACTGTTCCGGCAGCTCTTTCATGCACTTCTTCTAAAGTTATTTCAAAGCCTAATTTCTGTAGTTTTTTAACTACTTCTATATTTCGCGTACCGCGTTTTTTTCGAACAGATTTAAAAGTCTCCAGCAAAAGTTTTGAATAAGGATCTACCCACAGCCCTACAATGTGTAGAACTCCAACACTGGATTTAACGCTGAGTTCGCAGCCTGGAATAACTTCTATCCCGTATTCTTCCCCTGCTTTGATAGCTTCTGGCAACCCTGCAAGGGTATCATGGTCAGTTAAAGATATAGCTACCAGTCCTGCCTCCTTGGCCGCAATTATCAGCTCTGTGGGGGAAAAAGTCCCGTCTGAAGCTGTAGAGTGTGTATGCAGATCTATTCTGGGCATTATATTCTCCAAAGTGGGTGCCGGAGGGCAGATTATAATTCATAATTTTCTTATAGCGCAAATGTAAGCTTGAGGAATTTGTTATCTATAGTTATAGGGTACTGACTAGACAATATGCAAGGAGTACCTAAAATGGCTCTGAATAAAGAACTGATTAATATTCTCGTCTGTCCTAAGTGTAAAGGCGAGTTGAAACTTTTGAAAGGAGAAACCGGCCTCAAATGCAACGCATGCGAAGTCGTGTATCCTGTTAAAGATGAGATACCTATTATGCTCGTGGATGAGGCTATTCCTGTCGCGAAATGGGATAAAAAGTAAATTTAGGGTTTAAATTAAGTAACAGTGCGGTTTTCCGATTCAGGAAAGCCGGAAAACACAAGGAGTTTCCATGTCTCAAGCCAAAGACGGCGACAAAATCCACGTTCATTATAAAGGTTCCCTCGAAGACGGAACAGAATTCGATTCTTCATACAAAAGGGGCGAACCTCTTGAAATAGTTCTCGGACAGGGAATGCTGATCAAAGGTTTTGAAGACGCAGTTCTTGGCCTTGAAGCTGGGGGGAAAGTAACAGCTACTATCAGCCCTGAAGAAGGATACGGCCCATACCATGAAGAGCATACTTTTGAAGTAGAACGCACTCAGATTCCACCTGAAATCAATCCAGAAGTAGGAATGATGCTTCAGGTTAACACTGATCAGGGTGTTACCAACGTAACAATTAAATCCGTTACCGACGATAAAGTCGTTCTTGACGGTAACCACCCTCTTGCAGGTCAGACCATGATTTTTGAAATTGAATTGGTCGAAATTCTTGCTTCTTAAGTAAAAGTATAAAAAGGATAAAGATTTAGGTTTAATGCCAATTTTTGGATAGAACATAAGTTTTATTTCCCAAGTTTATATGATCCCCCCTCGAATATTTGTTCGAGGGGGGATTTGTTTTTTTACAAATCTTTTACCCCTCGGACCTGAGTCGGCTTAATCATGTCCGCATTATTCAATATTCTTTTCTTATAGAGCAAACGTCACGCCCTAAAGTACAGAGCAGTTTTGTATTTTATTCGGGCACGACAATAAGGAGAGGAGCAGGATTTGAACAAACTAAATGGTTACTGGCTGCGTAAAAAAGAGAATGAAGAGTTATCGACAAGTGCCCGTTTGTATAGAAACTCTATGAGACCGGAAGAACAACTCGATGAAATGTATGAGGTGATGCAAAACGTAGGACTGGGCGAAGAGTTTGATCCTGACAATCTTTCCACTCTTTTCGCTGACTTCAGTAATGATGAGAAAATGTACCCGAGCATGATGAAGCCCGAACTCCGTAAACTGTGGGATCAACGCAAGCAACAGATGGAACAGATTCAAGAAAGGCAAAAGAACGCTAAACGGCAGCTCCATGCACAGTTTATGACGAGAAATCCAGAGCTATCGTTAGCTAAAAAACTGCGCAAAACGGAGTACGGTCAAGGATTAATGGCAGAAATGGCGACAAAACAGCCGAGAAATCCTGAAACAGGCACAGGACAAACCATTACCGATGAGCAGAAAAGGGATTCAGTTAATATGGGGCCGATTCAGCAGTTTGAAACTAAGCCGTTTACTGTTCCCGATATGAATGAGCCTTTCTCACTGGTTGCAACAGAAAGAGATAAAAACGGCAGAATTATCAAAAAAGCATTAGCTCTCACACCGCAGCCGATTCTGCGTGAATATGAGTATGACAACAATGGCAGACTCAGCAAAGTTTTATGTGAAGGGGCTATC
>NZ_VCNC01000008.1 GCF_006210265.1 Desulfovibrio sp. UCD-KL4C | reverse complement strand
TGCTAAATAAAGAAGACATAATAACTTATTAGCGACAGAACTTAAGAGTAAGCCCCGCACCCAAAAGTGCGGGGCTGTACTATATCTTCATACACTACAGCTATCGTGAATACGATCCCGCAATCGGCAGATTCATCACTCCCGATCCGTTAGGATTTGCGGGCGGTGATGTGGATGTTTATGGGTATTGTTTGGATGATCCTATTAATTTTCATGATCAGACTGGGCTTGCGGGAAAGAGTGAGAAGCCGAATGAAAAAGCTGTAAAAAATATAAAGCTCGCTGGCGCTGATAATACTGAGCATCCTTCCGAGAAGCTAAAAAAGAATAAAAAAACCGAACACCCTTATGGAAGTTCGGTTTTTTGCGTAATTTTCTTACGCTTACGGTGACACTCGAAGAATTATTACATTCTTCGGTGTTCAGTCAAAACGAGACTAAACGTAATCCCCGCGGTTAAATTTGATCTGTTCGGTCGTCGCCATTACATCAAGCTCATTGACAATGCTGTGCAGTTCAGGATTTTCATTGGCTAAGCTGGGCCAATCCTGCTTGAGGGAGTCAACACCACCTTGAACACCTTCAAGAGTCTTGTACGCGCTTTTCAGTCCGCCTTGATCAGAAGAACTGAGCTGCTTTGTGTAATTTTCCATCTGCCCGAAAACATTTTCAATCTTGCCGATAAACTCACCTTCATCAACAGTTGCCGGCTGCACTGAAGCAACCTGCTGCATCTGAAGAAGGGGATTAATGGACTGAAGACCCGGAACTGTTGGTGTGCTTGAATTCTGTTTGCCCGCAACTTGCTGAGCTTCCTGATTCAATACCTCTCCAAACGCAGTCCCGTTTACCTTTTTAGTCTTGTTGGCTTGTTGCTGCTGTTGTTGCAGCGCCTCAATCTGGTCAGGATTAATCTTCATCTTTTACTCCTCAGCCTTAGGTTTCACCCTAGTAATGCGAACATCATGCCAAAGTCTAGACTTTTAACAACTGACTGAATTAATAGAATTTTATATAAATACGAACCGGAAATTATTTCCTAGATCATAAAAAATTAAAAAATATACCTTTTTTTCCTGTTTTTATCATAAAACATAAGAAAAAGCTTGTCTATGACACAGCGAATCCGTTATTCTTTAAACAAAGATATATTTGACCCATATAGTAAATTTTTTCTTAACTTAATAATCTGGAGGTAAATTTATGGTTACCATCAAAAAGATACTATGCGCTGTAGACTTTTCAGAATACAGCCCTGTCGTAGCCGATTACGCATCGACCATAGCCAAGACTATGGGAGCTGAAATTATTTGCCTATATGTTGCCCCATCGCTTGACCAATATGTCGGCTTTCATGTTCCACCAAGTTCAATTGAAAACTTTGTTGGTGAAATTGTAACTGGTGCCGACACAACTATGGAAAAATTCATAGAAGACAACTTTAAAGATGAAACCACAAAAGGAAAAGTACTGACGGGATATGCTGCGGAAGAAATTCTCACTTTCGCTAAATCCGCAAAAGTTGATATGATAGTTATGGGAACTCACGGCAGGACAGGTATTGACCGTATTCTATTTGGATCAGTTGCAGAAAAGATCGTTAAGGCAGCAATATGCCCTGTACTGACAATCAGACCTGAATAACACAGTCTCTAAAAGTTAAAGCTGATACGATACCGACAACTATCGAATCATTAACCTGCAAGCAGCCCCTTTATCTATAACGGATAAGGGGGCTTTTTTTTGACAAAAAACATGTTCCACACTACTAGAGAGCTTCGTCCTGAATAAATTTTACAAAAGAAAAGGATATCAGCATGTCCACTATCAAAGTCCGCCCTGACGTGATGGAGACTAAACCATACACTCCTGGACTTACCATTGAAGAAATCAAAGATAAGTACGGTTTGGATACTGTTATTAAACTTGCAAGTAATGAGAATCCGCTCGGAGCCTCCCCACTCGCTCAAAAAGCAGTAATACGCCATGCTCCTAATATTTTTCGCTACCCGCAAAATGGTAACCCTCGCCTGAATAAAGCTATTGCCAAACGGGTAGGAGTTGCGGAAGAAAACATCATAAGTGGAAACGGTTCAGATGAAGTCATAGATCTGCTAATCAGAGTTAAAGCTGAACCGGGCCGTGATGAAATTCTGACCTATGAGTCATGTTTCAGCATGTACAGTCTTATGTCTCGTCTTAGCGGCATAAGCTTTAAACAAGTCCCGCGAGAAACTGGACACAAACAGCCCCTTAAAACAATGGCTACTGCTGTGACGGATAAAACCGCCATCGTCTTTGTGACTACCCCTGATAATCCTACAGGGCTTGCAGTTACAACAAAAGAAGTCCGCCAGATGGCCATGGCTATTCCAAAGCAGACAATTCTTGCCATAGATGAAGCATATATTGATTTCGCTACGCCAGCAGAAGAGTACGATATGCGCCCTCTGCTAAACGAGTTTCCAAATATCGTGCTGCTCAGAACATTTTCAAAAGCCTTCGGCCTTGCCGGCATGCGTGTTGGTTTCGGCATAATGAGTTCTGCCCTTGCCGGATATATTAACCGTGCCCGTGCCCCTTTCACTGTCAGCCTTCTTGCTGAGGAAACGGCCATTGCAGCACTCAGCGACGACGCTTTCTACGCTGAAACTCTCAATGTTGTTCATCGCGGTAGAAAGCTTTTTACAGATGAAATTAAAGCTATGGGATGCGAAGTTCTACCCTCTCAGTCAAATTTCATCATGTTCAAACCCACCAGTGACGCTAAAAAAATCTTTGAAGAACTTTTAAAACGCGGAATAATTGTACGTCCGCTAAAAAGCTTCGGACTTGGCGAATACATCCGCGTAAACATGGGTACTGATCGTGAAAACAAAATATTCTTAAAAACACTCAAGGAGCTTCTTTAGTGGCAACTCCTTTCATTATCACTCTTGATGGACCGGCCGGAGTAGGAAAATCCACTCTTGCAAAGCGGCTCGCTGACCATTTTGAAATTGCTTATTTAGACACAGGCGCAATGTTCAGAGCAACAGCATGGAAACTTGGCGAAGGCTCATGGGATTGGGACAACTCTAAAATAGAAGAAGCTCTCAAAAGCTTTTCGTTTACCCTGTCCGGCTCAGGAAGTAATTCGGTGCTCAGCCTTAACGACGTGGCTTTAACAAATGATATCCGCACTGAAGCTGTGGGCATGTGGGCCTCTAATGTTGCTAAAATCCCTGCCGTTCGTGCGTTCCAGAAGATCGCCCAACGCGCGATAGGCGAAACAACATCACTCATTGCGGAAGGCAGAGACATGGGAACTGTTATCTTCCCGCAGGCACCCTGCAAATTTTTCCTTGATGCAGACTTAGAAGAACGGGCTCGCAGGCGTTTTTCACAGCTGGAGGAAATGGGAAAACCAGCTGACCTTTCAGACCTAATCGAGCAAATCAGAGCAAGAGATGATCAGGACCGCAACCGCAAAGAAGCGCCATTAAAAGCGGCAGACGATGCAATCATCGTTGATACTACCAAGCTTGATATTGACGGAGTCTTTGAAAAACTTGTTGCGGAAGTAAAAAAAATATCTGCTTAATTCTCACCAATCAATTTCAATATATCAGGCCGCTTGAATATAATAGTTCAGGCGGCTTGATTCTTTTGTAACAGAAACGAAACTTGACTTTACCGAACACGCCATTACCAAATGAGCTGTACACAATACATATACTTAAGAACAATCAATCGGAGAATTCCGTGAAGCTTTCCTGTAAACTTAAAGAACTATTTCCAAATATAACAAAAACAGAAAAACAACTCTTAACCGAAGATCTAGCCGGGTCATTTTTCCCAGAAGGCTCAACTCGATTTGCACATATGCAGCAAGCCTCAAAAACGGCTGAGCGCATTGCCACGCAAACGGGCCTGAGAGATGAAGAAGCTGACAGGTTGATAACGGCGGCCCTGTTTCATGATGTAGGCTACTCTGAAGAGCTTAAGCAGACTGGATTCCATCCTTTAGACGGGGCGGCCTTCCTTGCTCATGCCGGAGCGCAGGAAGAGGTCATAGAAGCTGTTTTATGGCATTCCAGCACAGCGCATGATATTAAGGCCCTACCTGAAGTTGAAAATATTTATAAAAACTTCCCTGAACCTGCTGAAAGTAACCAAATTTTAAAAGCTGTCAGCTATTGTGATTTCCGCACTTCACCTTTGGGAGAATCATATTCTTTCGGGCAAAGAATTGTGGAGTTCAGAAACAGATTTGGAGATAACAGCTACACACGAGAGGCAACTAAGTGGACACTCCCAATTGTACGCAAAACTCAGGCTGCCTTTGTAAAATCGATATCCAACCTACATAAAAAGTCTCTTCCATGGGTGTTTTGTGATATTGACAGTACGCTCATATATCCAGGTCAAAAGATCAACAAAGAAACAACTGAATCCATAAACAGATATATTGAAGCCGGTGGAAAGATATCTCTTATTACTGGCAAGCACCTTATAAGTATTCACTCCTTCCTACGCGAGATGAACCTTGAAGGTCCTCACTCCGGCGTGAACGGCTCAATGCTTATAAAAAATGACACTCTTATGTCATATGGACCGACGGTCGATAGCTACAGAGAAATTGAAGACATTCTACTTGCAGAAGGAATCCACTATGCAAGCTACGTAGCTGAAGGCATCTGGACCAGATCTCCTTTAACAGATGACGAAATTCAGTCTTACAAGCATGTAGGTGAGATTCTTCCTCAGTCGGGCGCAACACCGGACAACAGTAAGGTTTTCAAAGTTCTGACATACTCACACAGAAGTGACAGAACTAAATGCTCTTTTGTTAGAGAACTGGCCGCAAAATATGACCTAGCCTGCGTGCGTACAGCTGAAGAGTTTCTTGAGATTGGCCCTAAAGGGCACGGAAAGCATGCCGCAGCTTTGCATATTATGCATGAAGCAGGCTGGCCTGATTTAAACAGCATCTCCATCGGTGACAGCGAAAACGATTTAACCATGTTCGGCTCAACCGGACTTAGTGCCGCTGTCGCCAACGCAACTCCGGAGGTACTCCCTGCGGCGGACCTGCACATTCCGGCATGCACGGACAACGGTGTAGCTCAGCTGCTGGATGCCCTTGTAGAGTCAGCAAAGGACGGTTGCTGGTCAATTCCTGACAAATGGGTAGCAGGATATTAAAGATACAAGCTCAATTCACAAAGATATTCACTAAAAACAAAGCCTCTCCTGAATAATTTCAGGGGAAGCTTTGTTTTATATTCACTTACAGGTAAAAAATCAGCTTTTATCTCTTTAAGACCTTATCGCAAATCTCAAGAGCAGCTAATACGGCTTTATCCATATCATAGTACTTGTACTGCCCTAATCTGCCTGTAAAATGGACCTGTGGCAGTTTTTGTGCTTCCTCCTGATACAGCGCAAGCCTTTTACGGTCTTCTGCTGTGTTAACGGGGTAATATGGCTCTTCGCCCTGTTTCCATTTCATGGAGTACTCACGGGAGATGATAGTTTTACCGCTTTTATTTTCTCGTTCTGGATGCAAATGCTGGTATTCATGAATGCGAGTATATGGAACGCCGATATCGGCATAGTTCATTACCGATGTTCCTTGATAATCACCCACGTTCTCAGTCTCATACTCAAATTTGAGAGACCGCCAAGTCAACTCTCCATGACAATAATTAAAAAAACGATCAACCGGACCGGAATAATAAACTGTACAATCTTCAGAAAAATCTTTGCGGATATCGAAATAATCTGTCTCAAGCTGAACGGTAATAAGTTCGTGATCCAGCATATTCTCAAACATCTTACCGTACCCATTATACGGCAAACCTTGATAGCGGCAGGTAAAATAGTCACATTCGTAAGTATGGCGAAACGGCAAGCGGCTGATTATGTCGGCAGAAAGTTCACGCGGGTCACATTCCCACTGCTTAAGCGTATACCCTTTGACAAAAGCTTCATAAAGATCTCGACCGATGAGGCTGATAGCTTTTTCTTCCAGATTGGCAGGATCAGTTATATTTTCTTTTTCGCTTTGTTTCTGGATAAATCCTGCAACTTCATGCGGCCGTAAACTAAGATTAAAAAATGAATTAATCGTCTGTAAGTTTACAGGCATATGATAAGTGCGATTCTTATACGTAGTCAGAACTTTATGTCGATAACTGTTAAATTCGGTAAAGCGGTTCAGGTAATCCCAGACTCTGCGATTTGAAGTATGAAAAATATGTGTTCCATAGCTATGTACTTCAATATTTGTTTCAGGATCAAAACGACTGTAACAGTTTCCGCCGATCTGATCACGGCTCTCGATAACCAGCACTTTTTCGCCGCAGTCTTCTGCAATGCACCGCGCTATGACCGATCCGGTTATCCCCGCCCCGACAACAACATGCTTATGCGACATAACTTTAGCTCCAATATAAAAAAAGGTTCCTCAAGAAACAAATTTTCTTAGAGAAACCACAGTTATCACTTTACAAAGCAATCAACTCTTTTGAGCAGTTAAATATGGGAGAAGTTCTCTAGAACTCCTCCCATATATTTATTTAACTCTTCTACTACTTCATATACTTCAAGAAAGGATTGTCCTGTGACAGGATTATCCGTGTCTTACTCTTGAAAGCTGCTTCATAAGCATCGAGAGACTTCTTAAATTCATAGAATTTAGGAGCCTTACCGAAGCTGTCAGCGTATGTTTTAGTAGCAATTGCGTCACCCTTACCACGAAGGATTTCGGCTTTGAGGTCAGCATCAGCAAGCGTAATTGCTCTTTCTTTATCAGCTTGAGCAGTTATGCGTGCCGCGGCTTCGTTACCTTCTGAACGGTACTGCTTTGCCATACGTTCACGTTCTGCTCTCATACGTCCGTAGATAGCGCGGGCATTTTCAGCAGGAAGGTCAGTACGTTTAATACGCACATCATTAACCTCAATACCGTAAGCGGAAACAAGTGAATTAGATTTCTCAGTAACTTCTTTCATAATAGCATTACGGTCACTGGAGATAATCTCAATCAAAGTGTATCCACCAAGGGCAACTCGAAGCTCGGCATAGATGATATCATCAAGACGGGCCTGAGCACGTGGAATAGAAGTAACAGTGCGATAAAACTGCAATGGATCGGTAATACGCCATTTGGAGTAGTTATCCACAACCATATTCTTCTTATCTTTAGTCAGTATTTCAGCAGGGCGAGCATCATACTCAAGTAAGCGTGAATCAAAATAAATCACGTTCTGAACGAACGGGAGTTTAAAATGAAGCCCCGGGCCAAGAGGTCCGGCTTTAGGCTTACCAAGCTGCAATACAATTGCTTTCTCAGTCTGCTTAACAATAAATGCACTTTGAGCAATTCCAAGCACAACAATGATAAGTAATATTGCCAAGGGAGCGGAGGTTTTTTTGAGTAAACTCATTACTTAACCCCCTTCTTATTATTCACAACCTTTGCGGGGAATGAATCTCCGTCCAAGGAAAGGAACGGCAAAGCCCTTTTAGCGGCTTTGTCTGAAAGAATAACTTTAGTTACTTCAGGATTAGAGAGAATGTTTTGCATTGTTTCCAGATACAAACGTTTAACGGTGATATCCTTAGCTTTTGAGTACTCGTGATAAACAGCCATAAATCTCTTAGCCTGACCTTCCGCTTCAAGCACTTTGGTTTCCTTGTACGCTTGAGCTTTATTCAGGATAACAGCAGCCTGCCCACGGGCTTTCGGCAAAATATCATTACGATATGCTTCAGCTTCGTTAATATAACGGCTTTTATCTTCACGGGCACTTGCAACATCTTTAAACGCATCCACAACCTCGGTCGGCGGATGAACATTCTGGAGCTGCACGGCAAGCACATTTACACCAAGCTTATACGAATCCACAATGGACTGTAATAAGATTCTGGTCTCTGTCTGAATCTGCAACTTACCCGTTGTAAGAGCCAATTCAATTTTAGTCTTACCGATAATTTCTCGCATGGCTGCTTCGGCTGCATCCTGAATAGTCTTATCCTGATTAGTTACCTGAAAAAGGTACTCAACAGGGTCTTTGATCTGGTATTGAACGATAAATTGAACATCAACGATGTTTTCATCACCTGTCAGCATCAGAGATTCTTCAGGTACATTCCGGGACTGCCCCTGTGTAAAAGAGCGAGAAGATCCAAAAGAACGGAAACCCACTTCCACACGCCTGATGCGTGTGACCTGCGGTTTCATGACCGATTCAATTGGAACCGGAAGGTGGTAGTGCGGCCCGGGATTAGTCGTGGTAACGTATTTACCAAACCTAGTAACGACGCCGACTTCATCTGGCTCTACGATATAGATCCCTGAAAGGAACCACAGAGCAATGATGCCGATTATGACGTACTTTCCGCCCGGTAATCCGGATCCGCGAAATTTTTTGATCGTGGAATTTATTTCATCCACACCCGGCGTTTTAGAGCCAGTGTTCCTCTGCCGTTGTTCTGATAGTTTATCCCAGTCCCAGTTCATACTAATTTGATATGCGAGCAAAGGGTTCAGGTCAAGGAAGATCGGACATTAAGCAAAATATTTGTCAAAAAATAACAGTATAGCTTACTCCTGTTAAAGCTTGAAAACAGTGAATTTACGGCATACATACAGAGAATACACCCAGCTAACTATAATTGCCATGCTATAAATTAGTGTTTTTACCTGAATAAACATTCCCACTACTGTCTACTGGCAGAGTTAATAGTTCACAGACCTTCAGGAGACTTATATCATATGAAAGCCGTTAACAAAGAAATTTTCAGGGCATACGATATCCGCGGGATAGTAGATGTAGATTTTGATGAAGAATGGGTTGAAAATCTTGGTCGCGCCTGCGGGACGTGGTTCAGAAGTAAGGGCTGGGATCGTGCTGTTATCGGACATGACTGCAGACACAGTTCACCGGCTTATCAGGCGGCTATTCTACGCGGGCTTAACATGTCCGGCATTGATGTTCTTTTCCTCAATCTTGTACCGACCCCTGCGTTCTATTTCGCCGCAAAAAAATTAAACTACAAAGCCGGAATAGTAATAACTGCCAGCCACAACCCTCCTGAATTTAACGGTTTCAAAATATGGGGTAAAGACACAACTATTCACAGCGGCGATATTCAAGATATTTACAAGCTCATGGAGAGCAAAGATTTCATTAGTGGAACAGGAATAGCCTCCTTTCATAATATCATCCCGTCTTACATCGAAGACCTACTTTCGGGCATAAAGCTGAAACGACCAGTAAAAGTTGTGCTGGACGGCGGGAACGGAGCAGGAGGGCATATTGCTCTGGATATGCTTAGCCGTGCAGGAGCAGAGGTTATACCTTTGTACTGCGTACCGGATGGAGATTTTCCCAACCATCATCCGGACCCTGTAGTAGAAGACTACATGGGCGACCTACTCAAAACAGTTGTAGAGCATGGAGCGGAAGCCGGAATCGGTCTTGACGGTGATGCTGACAGGATAGGCGCCGTTGATGAGACTGGAAAACTTATACCAGGAGATCGCCTTTTAGCTATCTATGCACAGGATATGCTTAGCAAAATACCCGGAGAAATGGTTATTGGTGATGTTAAATGCAGCCACTTGCTGTTCGAGGATATCAGCAACCACGGCGGCAACCCTCTCATGGCAAAAACAGGCCATTCCATAATGAAAGCCAAGATGACAGAAACAGGTGCTGGACTCGGCGGAGAAATGAGCGGGCATATCTTTTTTGCCGATCGATTCTATGGCTTTGATGACGGTTTATACGCAGCTCTTCGGCTCATCGAAATTCTTTCACAGAAAGAAAAACCCCTTTCGCAGATGCTTGAAGACTGGCCTGAAACATTTTTCACGCCTGAAATACGCATCGACTGCCCTGAAAATATTAAATTTGAACTTGTCGAACTTGCAACGGCTGAACTGAAAAAAGAATACAATGTCATCGATATTGACGGGGCGAGAGTGATCTTTGAGGACGGCTGGGCACTTATCAGGGCTTCAAACACTCAACCGGCTTTAACTCTGCGCTTCGAAGCTTCTTCCCCTAAGAGGCTACAACAAGTACGGAATTTAATTGAATCGCTTCTATCCCGTTTGACCGAAGAGCTTAGTTTATAAGGTTACTCTGACTTTTACAGTACACTCAATACTTGCTATTATAGTGGCATACAGCTTCTTTAAACGTAAGACTGAAGATATTTAGCAACTAGCGAGGAAGGATATAAAATGATTCTTAATTTTGCTCCGCAAGGGAAATCCCGCCAAGAGAAATTTCTTAGATTTCTCGGAATGATTGCAATTTTTGTAATTGTCGGATGGGCTTTCTGGCAAAACAATGAGCGGACGCTTGAAAAGCTTCAAGGACGAAATGCAGTTTGGGATCAAACCAAAACTTTGAGCGATGCGGATCGACATTACATAAAGGGATTTATAAGAAGTATGCGTTCAAAATTCGGTGTAACAACAAAAGTTCACATTCTTAAAGACCAAATCACGGAAATTTCACCTGGACAAAATGAAATGCTTATCACCATCTCGCCTGCGTACGGACAGGTTTCATTAAAAATTCCGGGGCTTGTTGCTCATGCATTGGGTAAAAAGTTTATTGACGACCTTGAATATAAACATTTTACAGGAAAGTTTAAAAACGATACGTGGCCTTTGGCCCTACAAACGGCTCTAGCCATGATCTGGCAAAAATTGATCAGCGTGGACAGTTCTTTGCCCAGCGAATATGAGCAGCAAGATGTTTTAAAAAATGGCGAAGCCCGCGGCAAAGTAAATGCACCTGAGCCGCCTGCAGCAACACATAAGTAAAGGTTTTTTGATGCCGAATAAGAAAATAACAATATATACTGATGGGTCATGCCTCGGAAATCCCGGTCGCGGCGGATACGGCGCAGTTCTGCTTTTTAATGAACACCGCAACGAACTTTCACAAGGGTATAAACATACTACTAACAACCGTATGGAAATGCGCGCAGTGATTGCGGCCCTTACAGAACTGAAAGAACCTTGCGACGTTACTCTTTACACAGATTCACAGTATGTAAAAAATGCTTTCACTAAAAAATGGTTAGCGAACTGGCAAAAAAACGGCTGGAAAACAGCGGCTAAAAAGCCTGTTAAAAATAAAGACCTCTGGCAGCTATTCATTCCCCTGATGGCCAAACACAACGTGACTTTTCGCTGGGTCAAAGGTCATTCTGGCGATCCAGAAAATGAACGCTGTGATGAACTTGCCCGTAACGCAGCAGGATCAAGCAATTTGATTCAGGATGATGAGGAATAAAATTTAAGAACAATCTAATCAAACGCAAGAGACTGCAATATTGAGTTGGAGACCAGCATTCCGTTCTTTGTAAGTCTCAAGAAGCCTGCACTCATACGGATAAGCCCGTTTTTGTGCAAAGCAGTTATGACTGCATTCTTCTCTTTTAGCAAATCTCTTCCAGACATTTCTTTGTAGTCTGAGAGCTTAAGCCCACGCGTAGTTCTCAGACTAAGCATAACCAGTTCCTGAACTTTTATTTCATCAGTCAGCTCTTCGAAATCTTCACCTAAAAATCCGCCACGTACAGCGGCATCATATTCGTCCATAAAAAGCGGATTAGTAAACCTGCGATTGCCTATTGTGGATACGGCAGAAGGACCCAGCCCCAGATAATCAAGCCTGTCCCAATATCCGCTGTTATGACGGGAGACAAATCCCATCCTCGCAAAATTTGAAATTTCGTATTGAATATATCCCATAGATTCAAGAAATTCAGCACCATATATAAACATACGAGCCTGTTCACTGTCCGGTGGAAGTTCAGGCTCTATTTCCTTTCTATTTTTACCGAACACGGTATCCGGTTCAATACTCAGCCCGTAGGAAGAAATATGCTCAGGCTTAAGCTTAACCACAGCCTTCAACTCATTATTCCAGTCCTTCATTTTCTGACGCGGTAAGCCCCAAATAAGGTCAATACTGATGTTCCCGAATCCGGCCTTGCGGGCCATATAGTAAGTTTCTGCGGCCTGTCTAGCAGAATGGGGTCTACCCAAGACCATCAAATTGCGATCATCAAGGCTTTGAAAACCAATGCTCAGCCTATTAATTCCCATAGAAATTAAATACTTAAAATATGACTCATCATTTGCAGAATCAGGATTAACTTCGATAGTAATTTCCATTCCACGGACAAAAGTAAAATGCTTGCGAAGTGCATCCATAATCAGTTCGAGCTGAAACGGAGGAATAAGACTTGGTGTACCACCGCCAAAATAAATTGTCCCTATTTTAGGCTTTTTAAGTCTGCGCCCCCAAAGCTCAATCTCTGACAGAAGCGTTTTCATGTACCATGCAAATGTCACTTGATTAAAAATCTGGGAATGAAAAGAACAATAATGACACTTGCGCACGCAAAAAGGCACGTGAATATAGACAAGAAGATTTCTCGCTTCTTTTCCATCTCCCTGTAACAAAGGAGCATTAAAAAAGGCCGGGATAAGAGACATTAAAATTTATCCTTCCGTATGAACTATTATTTACTTATCCACAGAGCCGCTCCCTCAAGCTTACGCAAGAGTTGTGCACTTACCGACTCGGGGAGTAGTTTTTCTTTAGTAGTTTTGTCATGAAAATCGCGGCCAATTGCTACAACAGAATAATGCCCTCGCAACGCCTCGGCATGTATAGCTTTTGCTACGTTTGAGCCTTCTACAACCTTCTGGGTAATACGAGATTCTTCAATCCCGTTAGCTATAAGATTCACACGAGCTTCTTCAAACAAAAATTTTGAGCTTTCTTTTTGTTTTTTTTTGCGATTGTGCACATGCAAAAGAGTTATAGAATGGGCGGCATCTTCATTGAGAACATATCCGACATGGTCTGTAATCCTCTGCGAAGGAGCCCCGCTCCCAAGGCATAGTAGAACATCCTTCTTTGGAATTTCATGCGGATATTTGCAGAACCACAAGGGGAAATTTATATCCTCCCAAATCATCCGGCTTGGAATGCTGTAATCAAATAATTCTTCAAAGGCTGAAAGAGACTGCTGTCCAAAGATAACAGCGTCATACAAACCTTTATGCCCTTCCTGAACAAATTCTCTGACTATGGCTCCTCTGGAAGTAGTGCTCTTAATATCAACCTTGCTTTCACTACAAAAACTATTAGCTAAAAAATTATCTTTTATTTTTTTAAGAAGATTTGTACCCTTCGTGATGGAATTAGAAACACCCCATGAACCGTTTTGGGGCGCTACATAAAAAAGAGTCAGGCGAAGATCACAAGGAAAATTGAAAAAATCTCTCATAAACATAATTGAATATGACTCTGCCCCGTCATCACAGACACAAACCAGAAAATGCTTTTCCATTCCTGACCATCCTGTTGTCTTATTTAAAACTAGCGCGTCAAATTACCATGTAGAAAACTCTATTTCAGATTATTTTAGTCTAACAAAAAAAAGAGAACCTAATTCATAAACTGCCACAACTCTTCATAAATAGCGAGAGCCTAGCAATGAATAAGACTAAGAATTTATCAAATCTTTAGCGTAACGTTCATTTTCACTGAAAAGACACCCGCAATACTGCTGACGATAAATCCCCATCTCTTTTGAACGCTCTATGCCCTCTTTCCAGCCTTCGCGGAAGTCGTAATAATAAAAACCACACGCTCCAGCTCCGGCCATATCTCTACCCAGCGTTGCAATTACGTCATGCTTTTGAAATTTACTGTAAAGAAGAGTTGTTGTAAAAAAATCAAAACCTCCTCTCTTAGCAATGGACAAAGTCCGTTCAAGCCTGTCTGCATAACAATGGAAACACCGATTTGTTTCTCGAAATGCAGCATTCCTGAACCATTTTTGTGAGTCATATTCTGTAGTGCTGCCGATAACCTTAAGGTTCATCTTTTCGGCAACTTCTAAAAAAGTATCCCTACGCCGGACATATTCTTTAAGGGGATGAATATTAGGATTGTAATAAAAAGCAGATACCTCAAAACCCTGATCACGCAAGATATCAACTGTTGTAATTGAACAGGGACCGCAGCAAGCATGAAGTAAAATTCTTTTAGAAACCATTATAGTGAACTCCGCAGTTCGATTAAAATAAAAACGGCAGTGTTTCTGCTACTTTGCAAAAACACTGCCTTATAAAAAACATATTACATTTGTTATTCAGCCCACTGAATCTCTATATTAATCTTCGTACCGAATGCTTTTTCGTAATTAACAATTGCTGGACGTTTATGATTCAAAAGATACAGGGCAAGCTCTTCTTCCGCCTCATAATTAAGTGGCGAAGTACAGTTCGGTCTTCTAAGCATTCTATAAATATCTTTAAGCGCCTGCATGGACTGCCATTCCATATTGCGTCTCATCCCAGTCCCCTGACAGCAAGGACAAGGTTCTGTGCTGACCGCAATAGCAGACGACCCTAAACGCTGACGAACTAACTCCATAAGCCCGAAGCGCGAAATACGTCCTACATCAGTTCGTGCGCGGTCAGTCTTAAGAGCTGAGCGCATAGTCTTTTCAACCTCACGACAGTGCTTGGGGTCTTTCATTTCAATAAAGTCGATAACAACCTGTCCGCCGAGGTCGCGAAGCTTAAGCTGACAGGCAATCATTTCAGCACTCTCTTTATTAGTTTTGAGAGCCATTTCTTTAAAATTGCGTTCCCCGCCGATCTTACCGGAGTTGATATCAATTGCAGTAAGAGCTTCTGTCTGGTCAAATACCAACCGTCCACCGGAGGGGAGATTTACTTCACGCCCGTAGATCTGCTCAATTTGTTTAACCAGATTAAACCGTTCCCAAAGGGATTTATCAGTATCTGCATGAAGCTTAACGAGATTGTTACGTCTCGGAAAAGACAGCGCTGCAAGCTTTTGCACCTGCTCTGCGGTTTCCTTATCATCTACCCATATTTCAGTCACATCTGAAGAGAGATAATCGCGAACAGAACGTGATGCCAGCCCCATTTCTTCATAAACAAGAGCTGGAGGCTGAAGATCCTGCCCCTTTGTCCTGATGTCATTCCAAAGTCTGGTGAGAAATTTAAAATCTCTGGTCAGCGCGGATTTGCTCTGCCCCATGCTTGCAGTACGAACAATAACCCCAACGCCATCACCGGGATTAACTGAATCGATGATTTCTTTAAGTCTTTCGCGCTCTTTTTCATCTTCTATCTTGCGGGAAATACCTATCTGTTCCCGTCCGGGAGTGAGCACAAAATAGCGACCCGGGATAGACAGATACGAGGATAAAAACGCACCTTTCTTACCGGTAGGTTCTTTAACGACCTGAACAAAAATTTCCTGCCCCGGTTTTAAAACCTTCTGTAATAATGGATACCTATGACCTTTTTTAAGAGTATAGGTTCCCTGATAGTATTCGGGATGAATTTCATCGACCTGTAAAAAGCCGTTACGGTCGGCTCCGTAGTTAATGAAAGCCGCTTGAAGCGCAGCGTCAATATTGTGGATATACCCTTTGTAAATATTGCCTTTGGTCTTGGCCTGATGGAGCATTTCAACATAATACTCAATGACCTGACCTTCCTGAGTCAGCGCAACTTCCACCTGTTCTTCAGGCAGAACGCTGATAAACATTTTTTCTTTTCTTTTCTTGTTTGTCATTTTCTAATTCCGGGAAAAGTTTAAATATTCCACGGATTCAGAAGCTCAATTCACGTGTCAACCTTTCGGCTTTAACTTGTAATAAATTTCATCACCTGTCTGCCGTGTGGTCAACTTACCGCTGTTCTCCAACTTTTCAATCACCTGCATCACTCCATCAAAGGAAACTTCAAGTGCTTTTGAGAGCTGTTGCGCTGTCTGCGGTCTACGCATGAGAGAAGCCTGAATCCGGTCAAATGCTGCGGAGTCTCCGTCCTGCACATGGACAGATGTATCCGAGCTGATCCTTTCCTTTGCGCCTTCATCGGGACCGCATTCCCTGACAGTGCAGGGCGCGGTATCAAGAGCCTTTTTCCAGAGATCTAAAGTGCCGGCTTCAACCGGTCCAGCAGTCTCCAGAGTGCCGGGGCGCGAAAGTGTGACCACATCAATGCGGTCCGGGGAAAGTTCAAGACAGAATGCTTTCATTTTTGAAAGATTTTCAGCCGAATCATTATATCCCCTTGAAAGGAGCACTTCCAGAAAAATCTTACCTTTGAACTCCTTGCGGAATTCGATCAGGGCTCTGGCTACGTCTTCAGGATCAATTCCTTTAAACGGCCTGTTTACGGCCCGAAATTCCGAAGCAATAAGAGAGTCCATCGACGGAAGCACAATGTCTGCTTCCAGCAGTTCTCTACGAACTTCGGGGTCCATCATAGGAGTGGCGTTTGTGAGAATAGCCACGGGCAATGACGGGAAAAGTTTTTTAACACCACTGATAATCTCGGGTAAATCTAAGTTGAGGGTCGGCTCCCCAAGACCTCCGAGAGTAATTACATCGGGCAACAGATGTCCTTCCTGTTTCCAGCTGGCAAGCTCTTCAAGAATAGCTGCTGCCGGAACATAAGGCCTACGCTCATTCACCAGAAAATCTGTCGTTCCAACTTCGCAATACACGCAATCCATGGAACAAATCCGCTTTCCAAGCAGATCAAGTCCAAGCGAACGACCTATTCTACCGGAAAAAACCGGCCCGAAGACATACTTGTAACCCATATTGTGTCCATCAAGAAGCAAAAAATCAAATTAATGGAAATTATTTTCACCATTAGCCGAAGAATCTACCAATATTAATGATCTAAATTCTTATCTGCAAAAAACACTAACCCTATTAACGAAATTTTACCTATTACTATTGAACAAAAAACTCAAGATTTTATCTTAAACTAAAAACTTAACAAACATAGATTTTCCCTGATATTACAACCGATCTTAAAAGTTACTGAGAATTATTTTCCATGAGTGATAAATATGATATTGAGACGAAAGGCTAAATTTTAAAAAAGATGCGGGGATTGACTTACGTTGATTTCAACCGTAACTCGGCGGAATATTAATTCAGGAGGAAGTCAATGCTTAAAGCTGGACAATTGGTACTGCTCATAAACCCTAAGGGCAAGCGTTATTTGCGCGTAGTAAAAGAAGGGGATGATATTCATACCCACGATGGCATGATTTTAATGGAAGATGTCATCACTGCGGGATATGGAATGATGGTTAAGACCCACTTGGGACGCAAGTACCAGATTCTTAAGCCTACAGTTCATGACTTGATCAAAGGTGTAAAACGCCAGACTCAGATTATGTACCCTAAAGAGATCGGGTATCTTCTGCTTAAATTGGGTATCGGCCCCGGATGCAGAGTTATTGAATCAGGATCAGGATCAGGCGGCCTTACAACTGCTCTAGCCTACTATGTAGGTGATACAGGTAAAGTTTACACTCACGAACGCCGCCCTGAGTTCTTCAAGCTTGTTGCCAAAAATCTTGAATGGTCAGGACTTTCACATCGCGTTGAACAGTTTAATCTTGATATTGAAGAAGGTTTTCAGGCGACAGAATGTGACGCTCTTTTCCTTGATGTCCGCACTCCATGGGACTACCTGCATCACATCCCTAAAGCAGTTATCCCCGGAGCAATGCTCGGATTCCTACTGCCTACAACAAATCAGGTCAGCGAACTACTTGCCGGACTTGAACAAGGCCCCTTCACAGACCTTGAAGTTGTTGAAATACTTCTGCGCCGCTGGAAACCTGTTCCGGAAAGACTGCGCCCTGATGACCGCATGGTCGCACACACAGGTTTCCTTGTTTTCGCCCGCTGCCTCGATAATTCAATAATCGCAGAAGACGAAAAAGCTAATTTAAAGAAAAAAGCCAGAATCGCAGTTGCTGAAAGAGATGCGGCTGAAGCTTTGGCAAAAGAAGAAGCAGAAGCTTCTGCTGAAAAAGCAGCTCAAGAAACACCTGCTGAAATAAAATCTGACGAAATTAAAGACGAAAGCGTAGATAAAGAGTAAATCGCTTTCATTTTATATAGAATTTGAAAAATGGTTTGGAGTTAATTAACTCCAAACCATTTTTTTATGGGGTAAGACCTAAAATTTAACTATCTTTTAAAGTGAATAAAACCAATGGTTCACCGGGAGAAACAACTTCATAATGAATCATTCTCAACCCAGAAGCGATCTTATAGACACTGTGAACAGGGTTCCCACTATTAGAACTAACCGTTTCCACCTGTATGACCTTACGCCGCTTACCGAGAATCAACTCTTCTTTTTCATCCACAATTCGGCACTTAATTTCAAAATATTTACCGGATAAATTGTCACCGCGCTGAGTCCATTTTCTGTTTACCAAGTCAACCATTACCTCATTATCATCAGCTCTGGTAAGGAGAACTTTGCCATTCACGGCCTGAAGCTTATAGTTATCAACAATATCTTCCTCACCGCTCATAATACGTGCGCGTTTACCGGATAAATCCCTTCCTTAAGTTTTTTAACAGGCAGTCTAGTTCTATCTTCAATAAAATAAACGCCTGCTTCAGAGATTGCGGTGGTAGTTCTTTTTATAACGGTTCCATCATCACGGCCAAGAACAAGTGTTTCGCCAAGGGGTGGACCTAAAAAGATGGAGGCATCGATTGTTTCAGCAAAAGCCTGCATACTGGTAAAAAGCAGGACGAAACAAGTTAATAAAAGAGTCGCGCACAAAAGCACTATCCGCGTCAGCGGTAATAGCTCAACAGAATTGAAAAGATTATATTCTGGCTTTGTAAGCATATTAGCAGGATTCTTTTTCAAAACTAGCTACATTCAAATCATTTTGTTTTATTGCGGCGATTATGAACATCTTTATTAAAAATAAATATGCGACAAAATATATGCAAAATGAGTTTTCGAGTAACATGAATAAAAAATCTAATTAACTTTTAGAGTATATAAAACAGAGGTTACTCCGTAAGCCGTTACCCCCATATGAACAAGACCTAGACCTGACACGAATTTATAATGACTCTTAATTGTCCCGCCATCAAACTTTCCGACAGACTCAACATATATGCTGGCACGTTTTCTACCTCTGAGAAACTCTTCTTTCTCATCTACGATACGGCTCTCCATTTTAATTTTTCCACCGGAAGAACTTAAGTATTGAAATCCATGCTTACTTTGCAGATTGAGCTTTAAAGAGATTTCCCCATCTCTGGTAAGGATTATCTTATCGCCTTTCGCCTGCAAGGTGAACTTATCAACAAGATCTTCTTCTCCCCGCATAATGCGCACAGTTTTTTCAGAAAGTTTATTTTTTGAGATATCTTCTTGCGTAACAGCACAGCGCTTAGTCCTGATCCTATCTTCAATAAAATAAACACCTGCTTCAGAGATTGCAGTGGTAGTTCTTTTTATAACTGTTCCATTATCACGGCCAAGAACAAATGTTTCGCCAAGGGGTGGACCTAAAAAGATGGAGGCATCATTTTGAGCATACGAACTTTGACAACCAGAAAAGATCGCAATTAGAATTAATAAAAAACTAATTGATGTGAATTTCCACTTTTGCGCTAATCCATGATTTATAATTTGTTGCCCCACAACCAATTTACATCATCACCTGCTGAAATGAGCACAGAAATGCCCCGCCGAACAGTAATGACACTACAAAAATCCATGCAGGTTGCAGGAAGAAACAAATTATACCCACAAATTTAACCCAGCCATGCACTCCTCCGGTATCTTCCAGAATCATGCGGGAGTTCTGACTCGGATACATAGACATTATTCCAGCGATTTTAGCGGTGGTATCCCTGTAGTAAAGAAAATACGCGCTAAGACCATAACCAAGCTGGGCAATAAGATTCCCAAAAGGAAGAAAACCTACTAAAAAGGTGACAAAAGCCCAGAAATACATTTTACGGTACAAAAACCACCAGAACCCGAACAAAAATGCAGGCCAGTGCCATGTGGCGACAAATCCATCACGCAGAGATTGAAATTTAGCAAAATTAAATAAATATTTACCTGCATTAGGGCCTATAAAACTTGCATAATCATCTGTGCCTATCACATTCATAATATATTCTCCAAGGTAGTTTGAACTATCATTATTTTATCTAAAATCTAACATTATCTGATTCATGCCGCACGTTGATAAATTTGGCAATCCCGACAGATATGACATTTCCTGCAAAGCTTGCTTTTTTTGACATTCACAGCATATTGGACTAACGAAATTTGGTTCCACGCTCCGAACCAATTTAGAGCATGTTTTGATACTAATTACCTTGGAAATACGCAAAGAGAAGAGTTATGGCAAAAATACAAAAAATAAAAGGTGTTGCAGACCTTTTCCCTGAAGAAAGTGCAAAATATGCCTTCATGGAAAAAACCGCCAGAGAAGTTTTTTCCGCTTACGGTTACGGCGAGCTTAGAATTCCGATTCTGGAAAAAACTGAACTTTTCTGTCGTTCCATCGGTGAAGAAACCGATGTTGTACAAAAAGAGATGTACACTTTCCCTGACCGCAAGGGCCGCTCATTAACCATGCGCCCCGAAGCCACAGCCGGAGTCGTCCGCGCTTACGTGGAAAATAAAATTTACCAGCCTGGCAAAGTAACCAAGCTTTACACTTACGGCCCCATGTTTCGCTACGAAAGACCACAGGCTGGTCGCATGCGCCAGTTTCATCAGCTTGATGCAGAAATTTTCGGAGCCAGCGAACCTCAGGCTGATGCAGAAGTACTGCTTATGCTCGCAACTTTTCTAAGCAAAATAGGTCTGGAAAAGCTTTCCTTTGAGCTTAACTCTCTTGGATGCCCAGAATGCAGACCGCTCTACCGCAAAGCTCTCGACGACTTTTTTAACAGCATTAATAAAGAAGAACTTTGCGAAGACTGTCAACGCCGCGTAAACTCCAACCCGCTCAGGGTTCTGGATTGTAAAAATAAAAAATGTGCAGAACTGACAAAAGACGCACCTTCAATACCGGATCACCTTTGCGGAGATTGCAGAGATCACTTTGATGCTGTAATTGCTCTTATCGATGAAGCCGGACTTGTTTATACTCTCAATCCTCGCCTTGTACGCGGACTTGATTACTATCAGAGAACAGCTTTTGAAGTAACTTCCGGCGATATCGGATCTCAGACAGCTGTCGCAGGGGGTGGACGCTATGACGGACTTGTTGAAAGCCTTGGCGGACCTAAGAAGGTTCCCGGAATCGGTTTTGCCTGCGGAATGGAAAGACTCGCCATGCTGTTAGGCGATAATTTTGAAGAAAAACTTGATTTCTATGTAGCTCTTGTTGATCAGAGAGCTGCCGGAGACGCTTTGATTTTTGCAGAGAAACTGCGCAAATCAGGACTCAAAGGTGAAGCGGCTTTTGTCGCCACCAGCATGAAAAGTCAATTACGTCAGGCCAACAAGCTTGAAGTAAAAAAATGTTTTATATTCGGAACTGATGAAGTTGAAAACGGAACGGTCACTGTCAAAGACATGATCGAGGGCGGACAGGAATCCCTGCCACGCAACGAATATTTCAAATAAAATCCCGGGAGAGACTATAACAATGTCTGAACAAACAGAAGAGCGCAGTTACGACGAATACAGGGTTATTGAAGACCTTGGCGGTTGGAAAAGAACTCACAACTGTAATGAAGTAACTGCAAAAAATCTCGGTGAAGAAGTCCTGCTCATGGGCTGGGTTCAATTTCGCCGCGACCACGGCGGCCTGATTTTTATTGACCTGCGTGACCGTGAAGGGCTTACACAGGTTGTTTTCAGCCCAGAACACAACACAGATGTTCATGAACGCGCTCACGCTATCCGTTCTGAATATGTTGTTGCGATTAAAGGAACTGTCAGATCCCGTCCCGACGGCATGATCAACAAGAACCTGACCACAGGCGAAGTTGAGATCATCGTTGACGAGTGGAAGCTTCTTAATACTTCCGATACTCCTCCTTTCGCTATTGAAGACCGTACTGACGCGGCTGAACAGCTCCGTCTTAAATATCGCTTTTTAGACCTGCGTCGCCCTATTCTTGCCAAGAACTTCATTCTTCGCAACAAAGCTGCGCAGTCAGTTCGCCGCTATCTTGACGGACTTGGATTCCTTGAAGTTGAAACACCTGTTCTAACTAAGAGCACGCCAGAAGGTGCACGTGACTTTCTAGTCCCGAGCCGCATGAACAACGGTGAATTTTACGCTCTGCCACAGTCGCCACAGCTCTTTAAGCAGATGCTCATGGTTTCCGGGTTAGACCGTTATTTCCAGATTGTTAAATGTTTCAGAGATGAAGATCTGCGTGCAGACCGCCAGCCTGAATTTACTCAGATTGATGTTGAAATGAGCTTCACTGACGAAGAAACAGTCATGAACATGGCTGAAAACATGATCCGTACTGTCTTCACTGAAACAATTGCGAAAGAACTTCCTGCTGCATTCCCGCGCATGACCTTCGCAGAAGCAATCAGAGATTACGGTGTTGATAAACCAGACGTTCGTTTCGACCTGAAGCTTCAGGAAGCAACTGATATATTCAAAGGTTCAGGCTTCAAAGTTTTCAGCAAATCCGAACTGGTTAAAGTTCTGCGCGTCCCCGGCGGAGCGGAACTCAGCCGTAAAGAAATCGACGAATACACTAAGTTTGTTGAAATATACGGTTCCAAAGGTCTTGCATGGATCAAAATCAAAGAAGACGGCGAATGGCAGTCACCAATCGTTAAATTCTTCAGCGAAGATGAAATAGCAAAACTCGGAGAGCTTACCGGTGTACAGCCCGGCGACATCCTCTTTTTCCAGGCTGGATCAGCAGATATCGCAAATACTGCACTTGGTTCACTGAGACTTAAACTCGGTGAAAGATTCGGACTCATTGATGAAAGCGCATTCGCTCCGTTATGGGTTACCGACTTCCCACTGCTTGAGTACAACCCTGATGAAAAACGCTATGTTGCAAGACATCATCCTTTCACATCTCCGCAGGTTGGACAGCTGGACACAATAACTGAAAATCCAGACGCAGCTCTTGCTCGTGCATATGACATCGTAATTAACGGTTACGAAATCGGTGGCGGTTCTATCCGTATCCATACACCGGAAATGCAGCAGAAAATGTTTTCAGCTTTAGGTATCGGTGAAGAAGAAGCCCGCGCCAAATTCGGCTTCCTCATGGACGCTCTCAAGTTCGGTGCACCGCCTCATGGTGGTATTGCCTTTGGTCTGGATAGACTTATTATGATACTATGCGGAGCAAAATCTATCAGAGATGTTATCGCCTTCCCTAAAACTCAGAAGGCAACCTGTCTGATGACAGAAGCACCTGCCTCTGTTGCAAGCACACAGCTTCGTGAGCTTGGAATCAGACTTCGTGAAAAGAAAGAAGCTTAAAAAGCAGACTTCTTTACAAATTAAATGATTAAAAGATAACCTTCCGGCCTGTATAGAACAGGCCGGAAAGTAAATGTCGCTAAGACACCATTATATGCCTTAAATAACTACGGAGTTCCAAAGTCACTTTATGTGCGGAATATCCAAAGGGAATTTCAAGTACGATGAAACTCGATATTCTTAAATATCCTGATCCTAATCTTGCAGAAAAATGTGCTATTGTTGAAAAGATCACTCCTGAGCTGAAAAAGCTCATCGATGACATGGTTGAAACTATGTACGAAGATGACGGAGTAGGCCTTGCAGCACCGCAGATCGGAGAAAAGATCCGCCTGATCGTGATTGATCCGTCAGGACCTAAAAACAGAGAAGATCTGCAAATAATTATCAATCCTGAAATTATTGCCAGTGAAGGAAAAGTTGATTCCGAAGAAAGCTGTTTGTCCTGCCCTACTTTTAGTTGCGTTATTAAGCGTAGCGAAAAAGTTACCGTCACCGGAATGGATGAAAACGGCAACGATCTGAAAATCGAAGCCGATGATTTTTTGGCTATCGTTCTGCAGCATGAAATAGATCACCTTGACGGAACTCTCATAGTCAACAGAGTGGGCCGCCTAAAAAAATCAATGTATGATAAGAAGATCAAAAAATGGCAGCAACAACAGAAGATCAACGCTGGAAAATAGTTTTCATGGGAACTCCGGACTTCGCTTCCACCATTCTTGAATATCTTCAGGAATGGGACGGATGTGATGTAATCGGAGTTTATACCCAGCCGGATAGGCCTTGTGGACGCGGTCACAAACTTAAGCCTTCGCCTGTAAAAGAAGCAGCACTGAAACAGTGTCTCCCAGTGTTTCAGCCTCTTAATTTCAAGGACAAGGGTGATGTAGAACAGTTGCGTTCACTGAAACCTGATTTCCTTGTTGTGGCTGCATACGGGCTGATCCTTCCGCAGGAAGTTTTAGATATTCCAGCGATAATGCCACTTAATGTTCACGGTTCACTGCTCCCTAAATACAGAGGAGCTGCCCCCATTCAGCGTTGCATTCAGAACGGTGATACCGCTACAGGTATAACTATTATGAAAATGGAAGCAGGACTTGATACAGGTCCAATGCTCCTTCAGCAGGCGTTAGGAATTGCGTGGAACGACAATGCAGGCAAAATTCATGATGAACTGTCCGCCATGGGTGGACCTTTGATCATGGAAACATTATCACGCTATCAGGATGGCAGACTTGCTATAATAAAGCAGGATGATGAACTTGCCACTTACGCAGCTAAGCTTACAAAAAAAGACGGCTTGATAGACTGGAATAAAAATGCAAAGGAAGTGCATAATCAGATTCGTGCAATGCACCCTTCCCCCGGTGCATACTTCTTTTGGCAGCTTGATGACGAAAAAAAACAGGGCAAAGAGCCACTGCGATTGGTAGTCACTCCCGGCAAAGTTAGTGATAAAGAAGCCGACAACTACACTCCTGGAACAATCATCGGAGAATCTGACGGATTCTTGGAAATTGCTTGCCAAGATAAAATCTACCTTGCAGAAAAGGTAAAACCGGCAGGAAAAAAAGACATGGACGGACGTGCCTTCATGTGTGGATATATGAGTAATTTACGTACACAGCCAACTAATACGGAGCCTTTATCCTCCGGTTCGGATTGCTAAAAGTGAGTGTTGAAAAAAAATCTAAAAAAAGATTATTCATCGGCCTGATCACTGGCACGAGCTTTTTGCTCTGCCTGTTTCTAGCTT
Organism: Desulfovibrio sp. UCD-KL4C; assembly: GCF_006210265.1. Classification (NCBI taxonomy): domain Bacteria; kingdom Pseudomonadati; phylum Thermodesulfobacteriota; class Desulfovibrionia; order Desulfovibrionales; family Desulfovibrionaceae; genus Desulfovibrio; species Desulfovibrio sp. UCD-KL4C. The sequence continues at coordinate 61,401 of NZ_VCNC01000008.1, read as the reverse complement.
CGCTATGGTATGTGCCATATGTTGGAATATCCTCCTTCGGCCCATGGGCTTCATGGATACTTGGCATAGTAGTCACAGCACTCATATTGCTTGTCGGATGGTCCTATCTGGCCTTGCTGGCCAATATAGTTCTTGGAAAGACATTTCCTTTTTCCAAAAAAGCTCGCGGTCTGACAATAAAGCTGTTTCTGCCGCTGATGACTATACTGGGAAGAATTTTCGGCCTGTCCAAACGGAAAATCAGAGGTTCCTTTATTAAGGTCAACAACGAACTTGTGCAGTCCAAAGCTGGAACATGCGATCCTGATAAAATTTTAATGCTCACGCCGCACTGTTTGCAAAACAGTAAGTGCGATAAGCGCCTTACTCACGATGTAGACAATTGCAAACGTTGCGGACTCTGCACCATAAAAGGCCTTCTGGAACTCCGTGATAAATACGGTGCACACTTCGCAGTTGCAACAGGCGGGACCATTGCAAGACGCATTGTTGTCGAAAAAAGACCACAGCTAATCATTGCTATTGCCTGTGAACGCGACCTTTCCAGCGGAATTCAGGATACTTACCCGTTGCCAGTCTTCGGAGTTCTCAACGAGCGTCCCCACGGCCCTTGCCTAGACACGCAAGTTTCTATTATAGCCGTTGAAAACGCACTGCGGAAATTTATTAAAGCTGAAAAACTACCTGCTGATGCAGACAAAAATGTCGGCATAACGCCTCTTAGCGGTCTCTAAAAAACGGAAACTATCTGATGAAAAATATCTCCCTGCCGGGTCCCAGAGGGCTGGCTTTTAATTGTGTATCCAAAGCTCTTGAGAGTGGAATGGATGCTCAGGCCATACTGGACTCAGCCCTTTCGTCAAATGATCTGGCTCAACGAGACCGCGGATTTATTACCGAAATTCTATATGGTTACCTGCGGATGCGAATCCGCCTGCAACATGTACTAGGCTGTTTTCTCTCCAGACCCGAAGGACTCCCTGCTCCTGTTTTACAGGTACTTGGAATAGCTTCCTACGAAATCCTGCACATGGATGTTCCGGCTTACGCTTCCGTAGACTGGGGTGTTGATTCTGTTAAACGGCTGACTAAAGGAAAGCTTGGCGGCCTCGCTAATGCGGTACTGCGTAAAGTTGCAAGACTTGCTGACGACGGCGTAGACATCGAGTTTTTCCGCAGAAATATTCATAATGAGATGAAATCCTTAGCAGCCTACTATGCATGCCCACAGTGGATTGTTGAACTATGGATAGACAGTTACGGCAGAGAGACAGCTATTAAATACCTAGAGGCTCAAATTTGTCCTCCTGCGGCCGGATTTGCAATTGATACTTCAGATGATGCCGGACAAGATGCTGCTGCCACCCTGCTCATGGAAAAAGAATTTATCGCTTCTGACGGTGAAGGCTTTGCCTTCCGCTCAGGAGTGCGCCCCGAAGCGCTAAGGGGGCTTTCGGAAAAAGTTCTTACCAGACAAAGTTACTCTGCAAGAGTGGCACTTTCCATACTTGAACCTTCAAGCTGGCCGACACCCGTGTGGGACGGTTGTTCAGGGCGCGGCGGTAAATCCCGTTACTTGATGCACAATGAAATTTCACCGGTTCTTGCCAGTGATCCTAATATTGGCAGACTCAGTGCTCTTAAAAAGGAATTCCCTAAAATATCAGCATTCAGAGGCTCAGCAATCAACCCTCCGCTAGCTCATGAATCAATCGGAACAGCTCTGTTGGACGTGCCATGTTCAGGCCTTGGAGTTTTATCACGAAGACCGGATACCAAGTTTAAGCGTTCGCTTGAAGATACTGACTCACTTGTTCTTTTGCAGTCTAAGATACTTGCTAACGGCTGGAAAACAATTCGCAAGGGCGGATTTTTAGCATACATAACCTGCACACTTAATCCGGCAGAAAATAATGGTCAAATTGCTGATTTTTTAAAGAAGAATAAAGATGCCAAATTGAAAAAGGAATGGACGACATCTCCTGAGTCACAATTGAAAGAATTCTTCTATTCTGCTTTGCTGGAAAAGATATAGATAGGATACGACTAATAACTACGTTTTTCAAAGCAACTATTATGAAAAAGGATAGTTGCTTTTTTGATATGTATCCGCTTTAAAAAATATATAAGCCTGCTTGAAAATTTACCTACATGTTTTTGATATAATCAAGAAATTTATGTACTTCCTGATGGTCTGCATTAATACTGAGTGCTTTTTCTAAGTGCTCAATACTTTTATCAAGCAGGCCTTTTTCAAAATAAGCCCGCGCCATATTATAATGCAGGTTCTCATCTTTCGGGGACATTTCAAGTGCCCTGTGATAATAATCTATGGATTGATCCAGCATACCTGTTTTTCTCAGATTAATACCGAATTCATTGAAAAGATGCTTATGCTCAGCTTCAAAAGCAGCATCGAGACCGACAAGCCTTTCAAAGATATCATTAGCTTTGCTGGATTCTCCACGCTCCATGTAAGTAAGACCGAGTCCAAAATTCGCCCGGACATTATCTTCATCTACTCCCAGTGCATTTTGAAATTCAAACTCTGCGCTATAAGTGGCTCCAGCCTGCCTTGCTTTTTCTCCTCGCTGAACAGCCCCGCTAAGTTCCTGCATCTTTGGATATACAGTTGAAACATAAAATTCAGGCTCAGGAGAATATTTAGACAAAAAATCTTCCATTGTAACCGTATTCTTCGGCCCTGAAGGGACATAATTAGTACTGAGAGCTTGAACTTCAACACTTCCGTCGTCCTTTTCTTCAGCCATCCAATACATTTTACTGATGGTTCGTCGCACAGTTGTTCCTGTTCCAATCTTTTGAACATTTTGACTGGAAAAAACACCTTGAATTTTCTTTCTGTCTTTATTCTCTTCTGTTGCGTCCATTAATATTTCCTTGATTATTTCGAAACTTTAAGAACAAACATAGATAATTTTTAAAAAGAAGGCCACTAACAAATGCATCAGAGGCACGAATCAAGTTCGAGCACAGCCTACTGTTGAACATCTCATAATTTGCTCTTTGACATACATTTTTGTAACAACTCTGTACAACCTGTCGCGAAAACGACATTTTCTCAAAACATTTAAGATAGGTTAAACTGAATAATGACAAAATAATATTGTTAACGTAAGTACTCATTACAAAAGTATTTACAATCACCTGTACACAATCCCGTGTAGAGCAGAAACAGACCAGCAGAGGGCAGTATGACAAAAACTAAAATAGGACACCGAATTAAAACTTTCCGTGAAAAACAAAATATTAGTCTTCAAGAATTCTCAAAACGTACTGGTCTTGGCATTAATTTTCTCGAAGCACTTGAAGAAAAAGATAAATATACTTCTCTCGGCCCACTGCTAAAAGTTGCAAGAGCTCTTGGTGTTAGACTCGGTACTTTTCTTGATGATCACATCAGCAAAGATCCACTCATTATCAGGTTAGATGAACGTCAGCAGGAATTAACTATGCATCCTGAAGATGAAACTACCGCATCCTTGAAATACTTTGCCTTAGGAAAAGGAAAAACCGACCGCCATATGGAACCTTTCTTCATTCAAATTGAACCTAGCAATGAAGAGCAGAAGCTTACTTCCCACGAAGGAGAAGAATTTATAATTGTTGTTTCTGGGGAGCTTGAAGTTGTTTACGGTAAAGAAACATCAATCTTGAAAACAGGTGACAGCACATATTACAACTCTGTAGTTCCTCATAGTGTTGCAGCTTACGGTGATAGCAAGTGCGAAATTTACGCAGTACTCTATTTCCCTGAATAAAAGGTTAAAATGGAGAATAACATGGAAAAATCACATCTCAGAGAAATAACACTCGGCGCTTTGCTTGATGAGACTGTCGAAAAATGGCCGGATAATGAAGCTGTTGTATACGTTGACCGGGATTTCAGAGCGACCTACCGTGAATTCGGAACAATGGTTGATGATCTTGCTATGGGACTTATGGCTCTTGGTATTAAAAAAGGCGAAAAAGTCGCTATATGGGCAACAAACGTCCCTTACTGGGTAGCCTTGCAGTTTGCCACTGCCAAGATCGGAGCTATTCTTCTTACAGTTAATACTTTTTATCGCACGACAGAACTGGAATATCTACTGAAACAATCTGAATGCGAAAATCTTGTCATAATCGACGGTTTCAGAGAAATTGATTACATCAACACAACCTATGAACTTATCCCTGAACTGCGCCTTCAGGAAAGAGGGTATCTCCAAAGTGAGAAATTCCCTAACCTTAAAAGAGTTTTCTTCCTAGGACAGGAAAAACACCGCGGCATGTACTCCATGCCTGAAGTTATAAACCTCGCTGCAGTTACTTCTGACGAAGAATATGAAGAGAGACAGGCCTCACTTGATCCTCACGATGTTATCAATATGCAATACACCTCCGGAACCACAGGATTCCCCAAAGGCGTACAGCTCACACATTACAATATTGCCAACAATGGGTATTGGATCGGAAAGAATCAGGGCTTTACTTCAAATGACAGACTATGCCTCCCGGTTCCACTCTTTCACTGTTTCGGTTGCGTGCTCGGGGTGCTTGCCGCAGTCAACCACGGCACAACATTGGTCATCCTTGAAGGATTCGATCCGCTGTTAGTCATGGCTTCCATTGATCAGGAAAAGTGTACTGCTTTATACGGTGTGCCTACAATGTTTATTGCTATTCTTGATCATAAATTATTCAATAAATTCAGCTACTCTTCTCTGCGCACTGGAATCATGGCTGGTTCTCCATGTCCTGTTGAAGTAATGAAAACTGTCATGGACAAAATGAACATGAAAGACATCACTATCTGTTACGGCCTAACCGAAGCATCTCCGGTTATGACACAGACACGCATGGACGATGACCTCGACCGTAGAACGGCGTCAGTAGGCCGTGCTATGCCTGAAATAGAAGTTGATATCATCAACCCTGAAAGTGGCAAAAGATGCGCTTACGGTGAAACAGGTGAAATCTGCTGTCGTGGATACAATGTGATGAAGGGGTACTACAAAAATCCTGAAGCCACTGCAGCGAATATTGACATTAACGGTTGGCTCCATTCCGGAGACCTCGGCGTGATGGATGAGCAAGGTTATGTTGCTGTTACCGGAAGACTTAAAGATATGATTATTCGCGGCGGCGAAAACATCTACCCCCGTGAAATTGAAGAATTCCTATATACAATGGACGGTATACTGGACATTCAAGTCACCGGAGTCCCAAGTGCAAAATTTGGGGAACAGGTAGGAGCATTCATCATTCTTAAAGACAATGTTGAAATGACTCAAGAAGATGTTGTAGACTATTGCAGAGGAAAAATATCAAAATATAAAATCCCGAAATTCATTGCGTTCATTGAAGCTTACCCTATGACAGCCAGCGGCAAAATTCAAAAATATAAACTAAGAGAACTTGCTAAAGAAATGTTCCCAGGTGCTTAAAGTACAAATAAAACTGCACTTTCAAAATCTTTTAATCTGAATTACGGAATTAAATTATAAATTTACGGGGATTTTCATCTAAGCCAGAAAAATCCCCGTTTTTTTTAATATGATCAATCAATTCAGGGAGACTGCTGTATGAGTAATGATAAGGCATACAAGGAAATTGCTCCGCGACTCAGAGGGATTAGAGATGCTGTAGACATGACGATAACGCAACTTGCAAACGAAGTAGGTATAAACCCGTCTCTGGTTGATAAATATGAATCAGGTGAACTGGAAATTCCTGTCAGTTACCTCATGGACGTCGCACATGTCTGCGGTGTTGATCTTACAGTCCTGATTTCCGGAAATGAATCCCATCTGACGAACTACGCACTTGTACGTAAGGGTAAAGGACTCAGTGTAAATAGGCGTAAAGACTACGACTACAAGAACCTTGCTTCAACCTTTGTCGGCAGACGCATGGAACCTTTCATGATTGAAGTTCCAGCGAAAAGTCCAGAAGATATGAATTTTACTACACATCGCGGGCAGGAATTTATTTACGTCCTGGAAGGCAACCTAGAATTGCGACTAGGTGACAGCATACTAATGCTTGAAGCCGGAGATTCCCTATATTTCGACTCCAACACACCTCATGCTATGCGAGGCTTAGATGAAAAATCTGCCCGTATGCTGGACGTAATTTTATAACTCAGTCAGGAGCATAACATGCAGAAAGAAAATTTCAGCTCCTATTCGGAGTTCTGTGAAAAGTACAAAGTTGAAGTCCCTGATAATTTCAACTTTGCTTTTGATGTTGTAGATAAATTTGCAGCGGAAACTCCAAACCGATTGGCAATGATTCACATTGACCCTGACGGAGTTCGCGCTGAAAAAGATTTTGAGTTTTTCTCCAAAGAATCTTCAAGGCTGGCTAACGGACTGACCAAAGCAGGGATATCCAAAGGGGACAGAGTTATGATTATTCTGTATCGCCGCATTGACTGGTGGATTTCAATGCTTGCCTGTCATAAAATTGGGGCTGTCCCAGTCCCCTCGCCCAATTTACTGACTGTTAAAGACATTGAATTTCGCGTTAATTTTGCAAAGATTAAATGTATTATTACAGAAGATTCTGTTGCCGAACGAGTTGAAACCGCAAATACAAAGTGCCCGACTTTAAAAGTCCTTATTCAAGCAGGTGGCGATAAACTTGCTGACGGCTGGCTTGATTTTGTCAGTCTATGTGCTGAAAGCTCAGACTCTTTCCCTCGTCCGTCTGACTGCGCTTGCGGTGACGATCCACTACTCATTTTCTTTTCATCAGGAACCACCGGTCTTCCTAAGATGGTAGAGCATACGCACAACTATCCACTTGGACATTTCACCACAGGTGCATACTGGCATGACCTAGGCCCCGGCAATATTCATCTAACTCTTGCCGATACCGGCTGGGGAAAAGCTGTATGGGGTAAATTCTACGGACAATGGATGGCCGGATCAGTTGTTTTCACTTGGGATTTCCGTGGTAAATTTGACCCTGCGGAGCTGTTGCACATTATTGCCGAGCACAAAATAACATCTTTCTGCGCACCACCGACAGTGTATAGATTTATGATCCGTGAAGATCTCACCAAATATGATCTTTCTTCCCTGACTCATTGCACAACCGCAGGAGAGCTTCTTAATGGTTCTGTTTTTGAAGCGTGGAAAGAAGCAACAGGGCTCCTCCTTTACGAAGGATACGGTCAAACTGAATCCACATTGCAGATTGCAACATTCCCTCACATGATTCCAAAACCTGGTTCTATCGGTAAACCATGCCCCGGCTGGAATATTGCTTTGATAGATACGGAAGGAAATAAATGTACAGCCGGAGAAGAAGGCCAGATCTGTGTAAAAATCGATCCTGTCAAACCAATAGGACTATTCACGGGATACCTTGACGAGCCGGAAAAGACCGCAAGCGTAATTGTAGACGGCTACTATCAAACCGGAGACAAAGCATGGATGGACGAGGACGGTTATTTCTGGTTTCTCGGCAGAACTGATGACCTTATTAAAAGTTCAGGTTACCGCATTGGGCCTTTTGAAGTAGAAAGTGCACTCATTACCCACCCTGCGGTCATTGAATCTGCTGTAACAGGCATTCCCGATCCTGTACGAGGTCAGGCTGTTAAAGCAACCGTTGTTCTGGGCGAAGGTTTTACTGCCTCAGATGAGCTGACCAAAGAACTGCAAAACCATGTAAAAAAGGTTACAGCTCCCTACAAATATCCCAGAGTGATCGATTACGTTACCGAACTGCCTAAAACTATCAGCGGCAAAATTAAACGAGCTGAGATCAGGGCTAAAGACGAAGAAATATATAAATAGAAATTCATTCAAAAAAATCATATTAAAAATCCCTTTGGTGCACGGGCATTAAAGGGACTTTTTTAATGAAACAACAATGAGCTTGGAATTGACCTGCAAATTGAATTGCATAACACTGCGTAAGCTAATCTTGGTACAAACTTAGACATTTTTTTAATTAATAATTCTAACTCAGACATGAACAAAAATTGGTAACTAGCCAATTCACAAAGGTAATTTTATGAATGATATTAATGAACTAAAAAATATAATCAACACTAAGACATTAAATTTCTTGCTACTTACAGTCGTAACCCTTGGAATATATCCACTTATGTGGATACACAGGAACCACAAAGTTATAAGTAAAATTACAAAAATCAGTATTTTTAAAGATTCTTACACTATCATAATGGCTGTATGTGTAGGTCTGGAAAGTTTTTCAGGATTAGATATTCAGATAGACTTACTGCTGATAATTCCAGAAGTAGTATTAGGTGTTTTCTATGTTATGTTTGCACTAAACGCGCGAAAAGCTTTACAAGCGTATGCGTTAAATAAATACAATTTCAAACTTAAAATGAACTATTTCTATACTATTATTTTCTCAACTTACTACATAAACTACTGCATCAATGACCTACCTAACGCACTGAACAAACATCAACTTTTACAAGGCAATACAGCACAACAATAAAGATAACATATTAACGCATTCAACTTTCTTTGAGTAAGTTTAAGTAACAACAAATTGCGGGAAATTAATACTTTCCGCCATTCTTATTTAGTACAAAACGCTACTCCTACGCCCCTACCCCATGATCTACATAGAAATCTTCTCCAATTTTGGATCTGCAATGAATATCAATATCCGTTTTTAAATCAGCTTTTTCGACGAAAATTCTGAATCATTAAGAGAACATAGAATCTCTTACATATTTTAACCATGATATTTATAAGGTAGAGTTGATCGCCCATTTAAATACTGGTACTTATCTTCCATTCTCCTAGTAGCCTCCTCATGTGAAATTGGGAAAACAACGTTTCTATGTGTTCAACCGGAGTCACCATGAATAATAAAAAATTGTATTTTTCTCTGACATTGATAGTCCTGTTACTAGCGTTCGGTGCATGGCTGGCCATATTTTTCCAATGGACTGTCCCGCAAGCCAGAATAGCGACCTCCGTGACTTCCAATTCCAGTGGACATGTTGCTGCGCTTGAACCGCTCTTCAACCCTCCAGCACTGGAAGACGCACCAAAATCCATCCGTGAGCAGGTCATGATCGGCTATAAGATCATGACTGAGACCCAAAAGTACGCCAGTGAGTATGTGGGCAACGATTTGGCTTGCACTAATTGCCACTTCGAGGGAGGACGCAGCAAGGACACACTCTCTCTGGTCGGCGTGGGCGCTAAATACCCAGCCTATCGCAATCGCAGGGAATACACAGCAGACCTTGCCTTGCGTACTCAAGGGTGTTTCGAGCGCAGCATGAACGGCAAGGCTCCGGCTCCAAATAGCCAAATTATGCAGTCTCTACTGGTCTACTACCAATGGATTTCCAAGGGAGTCCCCATATACTCCAACCCGCCATGGTTGGGAGTACCCCACGACCTCGGCATAGACAGTAAAGCTGATGTCGCTGCGGGCAAGAAAATTTACGCAGACGTCTGTTCCCGATGTCACGGTGACGACGGACACGGAACACTCATTGCTCCTGCGCTATGGGGAGATAAATCTTTCAATGACGGCGCAGGCATGCACCGACTTAGAACTTTTTCAGTCTTCACTTGGCGTTTCATGCCTAAATCCGGTCCGATCTTGACCAAGGAACAGGCTTTAAATGTGGCTGCATATGCCCATGAGCAGCCTCGACCCAAATACATGGCAACCCATCCCAACAAAATAAAACGCGTTATTAAGCTCCCAGTGGAGGCAATCAAATGACCTTCCCTGTGTTGCATATTCCCGTACTTGGCGACGGCATGACTATCGCCTTAAACGCTGTGGTCCATGTATTGATCAGCCATGGCGTGGCGATAGGCACAACGTTTATGATTGTCATGTTTCAAACCATCCACGCCCTAGGCCATGGCCGCTTCTGGCAGGATTCAGCACGTTCTCTGCTTGGAACGGTAGTGGTTATAACCACCTCTGTGGGAGCAGTTACCGGTGTGGGGATCTGGTTCATTACAGGGATTCTATCCCCGGCAGGTATAGGTTCCCTGATTCACCTGTTTTTCTGGCCTTGGTTCATAGAGTGGATAGCTTTCACCGTTGAAGTAATATTCTTACTCATCTACTACTTTCTTTGGGATCGCTTAGCAGAACAACACCCCCGCAAACTTATGCTCGCTGGTTGGGGTTACCTATTTTCAGCCTTCAGTTCCGCTGTTCTCATCTCCGGCATCCTCGGATTCATGCTGACCCCGGACGGTTGGCCTCAGGGCGGAGAATTTGTTCAGGCCTACTTCAACCCGACCTTTATACCCCAGTGCATCCTGCGCATAGCAGCCGGTATCACCATGGGGGCGCTCTTGGCTATGGGCTGGACTTCATGGCGCTTCAAGGGAAGCACGGAAGAACGCGGCAAAATACTTCGCACTTGCGGATGGACCATGCTCATCGCCGGAATCTGCACGGGAGTGGCAACCTTTATCTATTTTTCCCGTGTTCCAGAAACCTATCTGACCCACTGGAAATTTGCTGTAGCCACCTCGGCATGGTCTCAAAATACTAAGTTCCTGCCCGCAATCAATATTGCGGCAGCAACCTGTCTTCTCTTTGCTGCATTAGCTGCTATGCTACGTCGTCACAAATTGAGTCTGATTATGTTTATCCCCTGCGTAATACTGAGCATAGGCATGGTGACCGAATTTGAACGTGTGCGCGAATTCGTGCGCGGGCCGTATCTACTGCCGGGTTATATGTATGCCAACCAGATCCCTATGGTCCGAACAGAGGCTTCCCAAGCAAAAAATCGTAATCTGCTAAACTCTTTAAGCTGGATAAATACGACTACTGATGACGCGCCTTACGCTGTCTCCGGACGAGCTTTATTCGATGCTAACTGCGGAGTGTGTCACACCATAGGCGGAATTAATGACATAAATAAACGGTTGCAGGGAAGAACCTTAGAAGGCGTCAATGCCATCACGTCCATTACCGAAAATATGATGCCTTTCATGCCCCCATTTACCGGCTCGGAACAGGAGAGGCTGACCATGTCCACCTACCTTTACTATATGGCTAACAAGAACATCCGCCCGAGGCCTCAGCTGTTCAAGGAGAAGAAGTGATGGAACAATGGAAAGATTTGTTTCTTGCACTACCGCTCAGTGAGGGGTGGTTACACGTCCTACTCTTCATTACCTTTGGATTGCATCTACTATTCGTACTGCTCATGTTAGGAACAGCCATGCTCGGTTTTATTTTCTTTCTGCAGGGGCTGTTTTCCGGTGATCGAGATGAATTGGTATGGAACCAAGGGATGATCAAGTCTCACCTAGGACTCAAAAGCTTAGCTGTTGTCCTCGGTGTAGCTCCGCTTTTAATCATTCAGGTAATATCTTCATTGGGCTTTTTCACGGTTACCGGACTATTCGCCTACACATGGCTGGCAATCATTCCTCTGCTTATCTTTGCTTTTTTAAGCATCGAACTGTTTGAACGCAAAATGCTAACCAGCCCATGGCTCCCCTTTCTTTGCGGTGCACTAGGCGTAGGAGCCCTGCTCACTGTGCCCGTTGTGTTCACCGGAGCCTTGTCCCTGATGGAACGGCCGGAATCATGGGCTCAGTTTGGGGCCAGAACCATACCCCTGTCTTCTGTTTATCTGCCACATTGGCTGTTCCGCTACCTGCATGTGCTCGGCGCAGCCGTTGTCTTCGGAGCGACCTTCCACATATTCTTTTCCAAAAGAAATGGAGACAAGAGCGCCAAACTGCAACGCTGGCTGCTAGGGGGCATCTTGTTTCAGGTGGCAATAGGTGTTCCTTTATTATTCACAGTAGCTAGCGTATTCAACTGGCCTGTATTAGCAGCGGTTACCTTGGGATCGATAATTGCGGTGGTACTAGCCTGGACTTTACGCCCATCCTGTCCCCCGACAACCCCAAGAATAATGTCTCCACTGCTTCTGCTGCCCATAATCTTCGTATCCATGTTGATGGCTCGGCAGTTTTTGCAAAACACCACGCTGAACTTATTGCATAAGCAGGCAAGGGCCTCCTTAAAAAAGGAATCTGCCGACCTGAGCAAATATCGCAAACAGGCCTTGGAGAGATTCAAGACCAAATTGGCAACAGTGTACAATAACGGCAGCACCTTCTATAAAGGCAGTTGCCAACCATGCCATGGAGCAGGCGGAATAGGCGGCGGACCTGCCGCTAAACGGCTGCTGATCAAAGCTGAGAATCTGACCGCTATCCGTGCCGACAAAGCGTACGTGCGTGAGCTTATACTTAAGGGAATTGATGGTTCAGACATGCCGTATTTCACTATGTTTGACGGCGATAAGATCGACAGCCTGCTTGCGGAACTGGATAAACAATTCGCCATGTTCCACCCAGTTACAATCTCTAAACATACCGTGAGCAACCAGGCCAAACAAGTTTGGAAAGATTCCTGTGCAACTTGTCACGCCCAAAACGGAAATATCAGTAAATTCGGACACACTTTGCGCCCGGCTCCGCCGGATTTACAACGATTTTCCTTAGAACCGGACCGCGCATTCAAGATAATAACTGAGGGATATCCCGGTACGGTGATGCAACCCTTCCGAGCACTCCCTGAAAATATCCGCCATGATCTGGTCACGCTTACGGCCTTGCTTCGCAATAAATAAGACAGCCGAGAAAACAGAAATAGAAAAATGGCTGGGAGTTAAAACTCCCAGCCATTTTTATTGGTACAATATTTAAGCAATTTCTTAAATTACATATTAAGATCCTGCTCCTTATCTTGAAGCAACCTTTCTCCGGCAGCAACAGATCTGGTAATCCAGACATTACCACCGATAACAGTACCTTTACCGATAGTAACTCTGCCTAAAATAGTAGCTCCGGAATAAACAATAACATCATCTTCTACTATTGGATGACGGGCGATACCCTTAATTAAATTACCGGAATCATCCTGTGGAAAGCTCTTAGCACCAAGGGTTACACCCTGATAAAGACGGACATTACGCCCGATAACACAGGTTTCACCGATAACAGTACCTGTTCCATGATCAATAAAGAAATGTTCTCCGATCTGGGCTCCGGGATGAATATCAATTCCGGTTTTAGAATGGGCCATTTCACCGATAATTCTTGGAATCAAATCCACATTCAGCTTATAAAGTTCATGAGCAATGCGGTGATGAGTCAAAGCAGTGATGCTCGGATAACAGAAAATAGTTTCACCCGGGCTTTTGGAAGCGGGATCACCTACGTAGGCGGCTTGCACATCAGTTGCTAGAAGCTTACGAATATGCGGAAGCTTGGACATAAATTCACCGGCAATACGCTTTGCTTGAGCATCGCAATCATTGCAATTGCGTTCGTCAGTTTTGCAAAAAAAGCAATGCCCGCGTGAAATCTGCTCTACAAGCAACCTGTAGGCAATATCAAGACTGCCGCCTATGTGATAGCGCATGGTATCAGGGCGAATTTCTGAATCACCGAAATATCCGGGGAAAAGTACGGAACGGAGACGTTCCACAAGTTCTCCAAGTGCTTCAAGTGAAGGCATCGGGCGATCATGTTCAGGCATATGGTAAACGGCCTGATATGATTCTTCCTCACAAAGAGCATCAACGACATCTGACAACATTGGAGCAGCTATTTTACTTACCATTCTATCAACCTTATTCCTTAAAAAGCGCGGTGCTTAAATACCGTTCGCCTGTGTCAGGAACGATGAAAACTACCAGCTTATCTTTATTTTCTTCACGTTTTGCAATTTCAATTGCAGCATGGGCCGCGGCTCCGGCAGAAATTCCACATAAAATACCTTCTTCCACCATAAGGCTGTGAGCCCCCCTCAAAGCGTCCGCATCGTCAACTTTAAAGACTTCATCAAGAACTTCGGTTTGAAGCACCTCAGGTACAAATCCGGCTCCGATACCCTGAATGCCATGTGGAGAAGGATCTCCACCAGATAGAACAGGAGACTTAGACGGCTCAACTGCAACAATTTTTATGTCAGAATTACGTTCTTTCAGAACAGATCCAACACCTGTGATTGTACCGCCAGTACCGACTCCACACACAAAAATATCTATTTTACCATCGGTATCCCGCCAGATTTCTTCTGCGGTTCCAGCACGATGAGCTTTGGGATTATCTTTATTTGCAAACTGCATGGGTAAAAAAGAACCAGGATTTTCAGAGGCAATTTCACGGGCCTTCTCAATCGCTCCGCTCATGCCTTTAGGTGCGGGAGTTAAAACAAGCTCCGCTCCGAACCCTTTAAGTAAATCCTTTCTTTCCTGACTCATGCTCTCAGGCATGGTCAAAATAAGCCTATACCCCTTTACAGCGCATACGAAGGCAAGACCTATTCCGGTATTTCCGCTGGTAGGCTCAACAACGATTGATCCTTTTTTAAGATCTCCACGTTTCTCAGCCTCTTCAATCATTGATACACCGATACGATCTTTAACGGACGAACATGGATTAAAGAACTCAAGCTTGGCTGCAACAGTAGCTACACAGCCTTCTGCAGTACGGTTAAGTTTAACCATCGGAGTATCGCCAACCAGTGAAATCATTGAGTCATGTATGTTCATCTGCCCCTCGTTTTCGTTTTAGAGCTTAAAAAACAGCCGCTTCCGCCTAAGATATATAGGTAGCAACTTATTTTACAGAGTCAACTCCTACCAAAAAACACGGACGAGAAACCTGTTCAAAATGTTCCCCGTCCGCAATAATAATCAAATTACTTAAAACCTTTGTTTATTAATGATCTTCTACCCAGTCTAAGCCTTCATCACCGCGTCTGAACGGTGAAAATTCACGCAATCTGCTGATGATCGGTGGAAGTTCTTTTAAAACCAGATCAATATCTTCGTCAGTATTGTAAACGGACAAGGAGAATCTGAGCGAACCGTGGGCGTAAGTAAATGGGACTCCCATTGCACGGAGAACATGTGAAGGTTCCAGACTGCCAGATGTACACGCAGAACCGGAGCTTGCACAGATACCGAACTGATCAAGCAAAAGAAGCATTGCTTCCCCTTCAATATACTTGAACGCAATACTCAAAGTGTTAGGTAGCCTTTCAGCTCCGACACCATTCACCATGGCATCAGGAATCGTCGCCATAAGTCCTTTTTCAAGCCTGTCACGCATTGCACGAACTCTGGTATTTTCTTCTCCAATATGCTTACCCGCAAGGTCCATAGCCATACCGAGTCCAACAATGCCCGGAATATTTTCAGTTCCGCCCCTGCGCCCTAGTTCTTGATGTCCGCCCAGCATAAATGGTCTGAATGGAGTATTGCGACGTAAAAAGAGAACACCTACTCCCTTGGGAGCATGAATCTTATGCCCTGACAGGGCCAGATAATCCACAGGCAACGTTTTCAAATCAATAGGAATTTTTCCTATAGCTTGAACTGCATCGGTATGAAAAAGAACCCCGCGTTCCTTTGTGATCTGGACCATTTCTTCAATAGGAGAAATAACACCGGACTCATTGTTTGCATACATAACTGAAACAAGAGCAGTGTCCGGTCTGATCGCTTTACGAAGCTGATCGAGATCCATACGTCCCTCGGAATCAACACTAAGAAGAGTTATGTCATACCCTTTTCGCTCAAAATGCTTAGCCACATTTAAGACCGCAGGATGTTCCACACGGGTAGTGATAATATGCTTCTTCTCAGGCTGTGATTCAGTTGCTGAATGGATTGCGGTATTATCGCTTTCGGTTCCACATGAGGTAAATATTATTTCTGAAGGACTGCAACCTAATCCGGCTGCAACTCTTTCACGAGCTTCCGACAATAATTTTCCTGAACTTCCACCAAGACCATGCATACTGGAAGGATTTCCATATTCAGATTCAAGCAAGGGTAAAATTGCTTCACGTACTTCAGGGGCAACCATTGTTGTTGCATTGTTATCAAGATATACTGAACGCATCTTAAGCCTCCCTGACGGTTATGGCTTCTTCAACTGTTTCCTTCAGCCTGCGCTCAACAAAATCCTTAAGCGTCAAATTGCTGGAAGGACATCCTACACAGGATCCTCGCAGGGAAACAATCACAACCGTTCCTTCAATATCAACAAGCTCTATATCTCCTCCGTCCTTATGGAGAGCCGGGCGGATTTCTTCTTCAATTGTCTGTGAAACAAGCTGAAACCGCTTGATGTTGGTTAGCTTAACCGGCTTTACCTCAAGAGGCTTCACATCAGGAGCACCAAAACGGACTTCGTCGATGATCTCCTTGATTCTACCGTGACAGTCCTCACATCCGCCGCCGGCCTTGGTAAAGTTGGTTACTTCTTCAAGTGTCGTCAGCTTATTTTCAAGGACGGCCTTCTTAATCTGCAAGTCGGTAACTCCGAAACACTTACAGACAATTTCACCTTCCGGTGCCGGCGCAACATCCAGCCCTCTGTAACACCTGATTGCATCATCAAGAGCTTCCTGCCCCATTACAGAACAGTGCATCTTTTCCTTTGGCAGTCCTCCGAGAGCATCTGCTATATCTTTATTAGTAACCTTTTCAGCTTCTTCAATAGTCATTCCCTTTACCATCTCAGTTAAAACCGAGCTTGAAGCAATGGCACTTGCACAGCCGAAAGTCTGAAACTTTGCATCTTCAATGCGACCTTCATCATCTATCTTAAGAAAAAGGCGTAACGCATCTCCGCAGGAAAGACTTCCAACTTCACCAACAGCATCTGCATTTTCAATGGTACCGCTATTCTTTGGGTTCAAAAAATGTTCTCGAACTTTGTCTGTATATTCCCACATGATATTCTCCGCGTCCCGATTGCCGGGATGAATATTTTAAAGTCATTTTCCAGAATTAACCGGACGACTCTGTTATTATTAAAATATACGCACTTCTCAGCTATTGTGAAGACAAAAAGCAAATGCTTGAGTTCTCCCTCTACATAAGCAAGATAAAGAACGTATCACAGTTTCATACCTTTTTAGTATAGATTATTTTACGCTCAAACTATTTCGTGTGCAACAACAATATACTTACTTATTAATTTTTATGAAGGATCTGATAAATATTCAATAGGATTCAAGGCATTACGGAGTACAGCCAGCCCACCGCGTGCCATTACTTCCATCTCTTCCAACCCCGTTACAGCATGTACTTCGGCAATAGAGCTAATCATATCTTTCACAGCACTGACAAGGATTCGACTTCTAGCCCCCCCGCCGGTGAGGATAATTGCATTCACAGGATTTATAGCGTCATCTTTCATCAAAGCCGGAACAAATGAGCTTATATATTTAGCCAGATTGTATGTAAGCGCATCAAAAACAAGCTTTGCTTCTTTATCTCCAGCGTCAATACGGGCCTCAACTTCCCGCAAGTCATTTGTACCGAGCAGTCCAAAGACACCGGAGCCGGAGGTTATTTTTTTGCACAATTCATCATAAGAAAACTTACCTGAATTTAATAAATCAAGTACAGGCAAAAGCGGCAGACTTCCTGATCTTTCAGGCGTAAACGGTCCTTCTCCGTCAAGTCCATTTATCACGTCTACAATTAATCCGTATCTATGAGCCCCGATTGATACCCCACCCCCGATATGGGCCACAATAAATTTACTTTTCTCATATTCAATGCCGAGTTTTGCGGAAACAGTTCTCGCTACGCCTCTTTGACTGAGCGCATGAAAAACGCTTCTGCGAGTAATTTCAGGAAAACCAGTCACTTTTGCGACCGGCTCCATCTCGTCGGTAACAACCGGATCCATTATCATCGCAGGAACTGACCACTTTGCAGCTAAATCGCGGGCAATAATTGCCCCGAGGTTGCAAGGATGAGATCCGTATTTTTCACTTTCAAGATCAGTAATCATTTCAGCATTTACTAAATAAGCACCACCTGGAATAGGTCTAAGCAAACCACCCCTTCCGACAACAATGTCAGGTGAACCATCCTTTAAAGAATCTTCAATTAATGAAGAAACCTGCGCAGTACGGAATTCTTTCTGGTCAATTACAGTAGAATATTTATCTATTATCTCACGAGGATGCTGTATCTCTGCATCAAAACAGAGTTCACTATTACAGAAAATTGCAATTTTTGTAGAAGTTGAACCGGGATTTATTACAAGAATTTTATATTCCATCTTTTTCCTCGTAAGAACATTTCAAAGTATGATGCTCTTACTATGCGAGAAAACGAAGAAAAGTTAAAGTTTTTTAGTTCATATTACTTTGATGAAATTTTAATTCATACGCGCTAACTTACATTAACTTAACACGAAACCTTCTTGACTAAGATCAAACAGACATTCATGAGTTATAACAGGATTGAACTTTCGATTCATAACTCAAACTTTGCGGACGGATTTAAATGGGTCTAAAACTTGTTCCTATAAATACACTTACTGACACACGTAAGAAAATACTCCATGCTGCATACAAGTGTCTGGCACAAACAGGCTTCACCCGTCTTACTGTTGATGAAATAGCCTTAAGAGCAGGTATTTCCAGAAAAATTATTTTCCATAACTATAAGGGGCTTAAAAATCTTTTAAGCGACCTCGGTGAATCAAGTTTCTATTGGCCCAGCACCGAAGAACTTTTAGCCAATGCGCCAGAAGATTTCCCAAATATCTGCCCGGAAAAGCAGGTCGGTGCATACTTTCTTTCACTCCGCAAGGAACTTGAAGAAAGGCCCGAAACCTTAAGGATTATGGCTTGGGAAATGCTTGAACGATCTGATTTATCAGAGGAACTGGAAGATGTGCGCGTAAGGACAGCCTTGGAATTTTTTGAGAATTTAGGCCCTGATGTGCCTGACGAAGTAGACCTTGCGGCAGCAATAGCCCTCGTAGGTGGAGGAATTTCTTATCTAGCCATCCGTTCATTAAACACCAAGACATACGGAGGAGTGAGCCTACAGGATGAAATAGGCTGGGAAAGGCTTGAGCATGCCATGCATTGCATGCTCAAGGGATTACTTTTCCCGCAAATATAAATGGACAAATAAATTTTAATGCATTTTTAACGACTAAGCCTATAAAACATAACAAGCGGTGAAGCGAGTAGCATAACAAGCAAAGCCATATTTTGCGGAACTAGTTGCTGGACTCCGACAAGTACCCCTATAAGAATTATTATCCAAGGAATACAACCCTTCACATAGACCTGCCCCAACGGACCGAACAACAAACAAAGCAACATTCCCATCCAAAGAATTCCCGGCTTAATCTTTCTAAGCCGTAATCCTAACCATATAGGAATAAAAGTAGCTCCGATAATCAATAATATAACAGGGACATATCCAGCATTAAATCCAGACATTTCAGCTTCTCCTTATTTTCAATTCATTTTATAAAAACAACATAGTAACTTTCAAGTTGCATCTGCATTATGTAATAATATCATTTTGCTTACTACCTATCACTTATGAAAATACTCAAAAGATCTCCCAATTAATATGATTAAATAAAACTTCCATATATTTTACAGATAATTTGACCGGAAAACGAAAGAATACTAATGAAAATAGCTAAACCGCCAACCTCAACTTTGCCAGAGAGTACCTATGAAAGGTAAAAACAAAAAAGATGCCATACTTTATGCTGCGCAGGAAACTTTCGGACGTTACGGATATGCCGGAACAACCGTAAAAATGATTTCCGAACGGGCCGGAGTAGCTTTCGGACTAGTCTCGCACTATTTCGGATCAAAAGAAGAACTGTTTCTAACAGCCGGCATTGCCCTTGTTGAGAACCTCATGGAATATTTGACAGCTGAGATTCGCGAAACAACTTCAGGAATTGATGGGGTTGCAACCTTCATGAGAAGTTATCTGCAATTCACTTTGAAATATCGCAACACTTTCCCTCTTCTGCTTCGCTGTTCTCCTTTCAGTGACGTGCAGATTGATATGGACCGGACAAAGATTACAATCAAATTTCAACAGCTTTTAAATATAATCCGAGAATGTGTAGAACGCGGAATTGAAGACGGTTCCATAAGAGAAGTCTCAGTTGATGACACTACCACTATTATTTATTCCAACATTGTAGGTACAGTTAGAACTAGATTCCTTTCACCGTATGATCTGCCTAATTTATATGAAGAAACAACAGAATTCGTAACCAGAAGTATCAGATCACGTTAAATTTTACGGTAATCACTGCTAATTTAAAAGACCTCTTAACTTACTCAGCAGAGGTCTTTTTTTATAGAAAAAAACTTCCTTAAACTTGACACAATAGTAGCCTTCTCCCATTGTTCCCCCATGAAAATTGATACGAAGTTACTATTTAAAAAAATCAGTTATACTCTCCCACTGTTTTTTTTAATTACAATTCCACAACTAACCTTGCTTGTCCCGAATCAGGCCGAAGCGCACCCGCATGTTTTTGTGGACAGTTCTTTAACCTTTGAATTCGACTCACAAGGACTTAAAGGGATTAGGGAAAAATGGTGGTTTGACGAAATGTTTGCATCAATGATTCTTGGGGATTTTGATACAAACCACAACGGCATCCTTTCAAAAAAAGAAGCAAAAGCCCTTAGAGATGGGGCTTTTATCAATCTTAAAGATTTCAATTTCTTTACAACCATTCTGATTGATGGACAGCCGTATATGGCTACAGAAGCAACCGAATTTACCCCATCAATTGCGGAAGGTACTCTTATTTATGAGTTCTTCATTCCCTGTAAGGTTATCGAAGACAATAAAAAGCATACCATTGTAGCAACCAATATTGATAAAAGTTTATACACTGCGTTTCAGATGGACCCGCAAAATAAAATCAAAAATCTTCCAAACACGATTTCCGCTCAGCTGGATTTTGATATTGCAGAAGAATTAACATCTCCTCTTACTCAAATGGCTCCTGAAGCTGCATTCCTTACCTTTGGACCAAAATGAAATATAAAATAATTTTTCCCATTCTATTCCTTCTGATGCTCATCACTGCGGCAACAACCTCTTATTCTATTGCTGAGGCCGCAACTAACCCTTTTCTAACACACAAAACGGGAAACACTGAATCAGCAAAGCAGGTGCAAAGCAAAAGCACGTCTGAACACATCAAAATAAGAAAACATCATTCCAGAACCCTTTATGATTCTGCCTTAAAAGAAATAACCCTTTTGCAAAAAGATTTACGTGCAAAGCTGACGGGTTTTGCCAGAGATATTAAAAAAAATAATTTGGGAAAATCATTCTGGCTGTTCCTAATATTCTCCTTTGCATACGGAGTTGTTCATGCGGTTGGCCCCGGGCATGGCAAATCTGTAGTCTGTGCCTTTTTTATTTCACGCCGAGGTACCATATACTCAGCCATGTTTATGTCGTGGCTCATAACTCTGGTACATGTAGGATCGGCAACGGTGATTATATGCTTTGCATATTTACTTCTAAGTAGTGGAATGTCCGGTTTTGAAAATTTTAGCTATCATATGGAAACAGTCAGTTATGCGCTGGTTTCACTTATGGGGTTCTGGATCTTTTTTAGCGTGTTAAGATCCTTCCTCAAAAAAAACCATGAAGACAGTTGTTTCAAACCAGCTAAGTGCGCTTCACTGAAAGAAATTACAATCGTCGCGTTTGTAACAGGGCTTGTACCATGTCCCGGAGCAGCCATTATTCTAGTGTACACTATTTCAACCGGTATTTTATGGACAGGTTTAACCTCTATGCTATTCCTCGCAACAGGAATGGCTTTAACAACCTCAGCTTTTGCAATTATTGCCGCCAAAGCAAGCTCCGCAATGGACCGTACGACAAAAAGAAAGACGACGCAGATACTTTACAAAACAATTTCTCTTTTAGCTTCACTTATAATTATTTCCTTCGGTTTACTTATGCTATGCTCCCACCTCAAATAAGATTCTTAAATACCAATCAATTCTACGATAAAACGAAAAAATATTTCCTTCTTCAATAATTGACTCTTTCCATGACAGCTCACCTGATTAATGATACTAAATATTGTACTAATATTTTTATTAAGTACAGAAATCCGCTTCAGAATAACTAAGTAAAAAGTTAGTTTCGTTGCGGTTAAGTAACTCTGGGAGCTACATTTTATGATTAATCTCGCAGGCTATAAAAAAGTCAGTTCTTTTTTTGAAGAGGACGAACTTTCCATGTGCAAAGCCATCCGAAATTATGACAATGCAACTGTTTTAATCAAATATCCTACTTCACAATTCCCATCCCCTAAACTTCTCACTGAAATTAAAAATGAATATGCAGTTTCCCTTGAAATAGGTGACTCTGGAGCAATCTCTCCCACAGCTCTCCAACATACAGATACTTCTCTTGCCATCATCTTTGAGGACAATGGGTATTCTTTACTTAGCAATTTCGTAAAAACTACCGACATAGATCTGAAGCAAAAAATAATTTTAGCAATAAAGGCTCTGACGGCTTTAGGTTATGTCCATTCAAAAGGATTTCTACATAGAAACATTAAGCCGACCAGCTTTGTAGTATCGGATGACATGAAAAAAGTTGTAATGATCAACTTGCAACATTGTTCACGCTTACAAAAGTCTATCTCACGAATGCATACAGGACTTGAGGCGGATAGTTTTCTTCCGTATATATCTCCTGAGCAGAGCGGTAGAATAAGTGAACATCCAGACCATAGATCGGATTTTTACTCTTTCGGCATTTCTCTTTTTGAATTTTTCACGGGCCTACTCCCATTTCCAGCCGAAGGTGCACTTGAGATGATACATCGTCACCTTGCGCATGAACCTCCTGTTCCGCATTTGGTTAATCCGGAAATTTCTGAACAACTTTCAGCTGTGATTTTGAAGCTTCTGGCCAAAAATCCTGAGAATAGATATCAATCCATATCAGGCATTAAGCTGGATTTGAAAACATGCCTCAAAGCATATGAAAAAGGAATCAAGTTAGAAGATTTCGAGCCCGGCGCTAAAGACATCTCAGACACATTCACCCTATCACGCAGACTATTCGGCAGAAAAAACGAAAAGCAGCTTCTTCTAAAATCATTTGAAAAATCTACTCATGGAAGCTGTGAAGTTGTAATAGTCCAAGGTGAGACAGGATCGGGTAAGACCTCACTTATCAAGCACATTCAGGGACAAGTTGAGGCAGAACAGGGAGAATTTATTTTCGGAAAATTCGACCAATTTAAGCGTAATATTCCCTTCAGCGCATTGATTCAAGCTTTCCAAAAATTGATCCGAAAAAAGTTAAACAGCCCTGCCCCCATAATAAATGCGTGGGAAAAACGTATTATCAATGTTTTAGGCCCAAATGCAGGACTGATAACCGAAGTTATTCCAGATCTAGAGTTACTTATCGGGCCACAAGCACCCCCTGCAAAACTTCCTCTGACTGAGTCTCTCAATCGGTTTAATCTTGTTTTTAAAAATTTTATAAAGATTTTCCCGGACCTCGACCATCCTCTAGTTTTATTCATTGACGACCTTCAGTGGGCGGATTCTTCTACAATAGGACTGATAACAGAACTTGTTGCGGATAAAGAGATTACTCACATCCTTGTTATCGGAGCATGCCGCGACAACATATCTTTAAGCAACAAAATAACTGAAATGCTTACTGAAATAGAAACTCTTTCCTCTAACATTCAAAAAATCACGTTAAACAGACTTAGTCATAAACAAGTTTTAGCTTTTATCAGTCGATCTTTCAGAGCTGAAAGATCACGTACTGGAGAACTTGCCAAATTGGTATTCAACAGAACAGGAGGAAACCCTTTATTTGTACGCGAATACCTTCGTAACCTATACAGAGAGGGGCTGATTAAATTCAACTATAAAAAAACAAGATGGGACTGGGACATTGAGGCTATTCACGAAATCCCCATGGATGGAGACATTGTTGAGCTCATGGTTGGTAAAGTTGACGAGCTTACTCCTGTTGGTCAGAAATTATTAAAAACAGCAGCATGTATCGGCAGTAAATTCGATACGGAAACGTTAATAGCTGTAACTGGCATCCCAAAGGATGAAGTTATTTCTTTTTTAAATATTGCATTTGATGAAGGACTACTGGTTTTAAATGAGAATTCTCTTGAAAATTCAGAGGATATCATCTCTTACCTTGAATCTTCAACATCACTTTCCTTCATGCACGACAGAGTTCAGCAGTCAATATATTCAATGCTAACGGCACAGGAGAAATCAGCTCTACATTTAAAAATAGGGCGCAACATGTTGCGTGTTTTTGATGATTCAAAAATTGAAGAAATCATATTCGACGTGGCAATGCAGTTTAGCGCGTCCATATCTAAAATAGTAGATAAAAAAGAAAGAGTTCAAGTTTCTGCGATTTTCCGCCGCGCAGGCAAAAAAGCCAAAAGGAGCTCCGCATTCAGCTTAGCAAGCAGTTATTTTGCTGCCGGAATCGAGCTGCTTACCCATGATAGTTGGCAAACTAACTATGATCTGACTTTTGATATACACCTTGACCGTCTGGAATGTGAATATCTTAGCGGCAAAACAAAACAAGCTGAGAAATTTTTTGCAGTCATGCTAGAAAATGCTGCAAGCAGGCACGATATTTCACAAGTTAAGCTTATTAAAATAATTTTTTACACTGACTTAGGCAGATATAAGGAAGCGGTGACGCTTGCTCTTGAACTTCTGGCATTATTTGGCATGGTCATCCCAGAATATCCAAACAAACTAGCCATTACCTCTGAACTGTTCAAAGTTAAAATTATACTGCACAGCAAATCAGTTGAAGAGATCTACGCCCTCCCGGAAATGAACGATCCAGAGAAGCTGGCAATAATGAACCTTTTAATGCATACAATTGCTTCGGCATACATGTATAATAAAAAGCTTGTATTCGCTATTGTTTTAAAAATGCTTCGCCTTTCATTAAAATACGGTAATGCTCCATCTTCCGCGTTTAGTTATTTGTTTTACGCAATGATTATAGCGGCGAAAGATTTTTCATTTGAAAAATCCAAAAAATTTGCGAAACTAGCTGTTGATTTGAATAAGAAATTTAAAAACAGCGCACTGGACACTAAAATACTGCTACTTCGCGGTTGTGCTCACGACCACTGGCATACTCCTATATCTGAAAGCATCCGCACACTTGAAACAGCTTTTAAAACTGGACAAATAAACGGTGATGCGACTTATGGACGATATGCAAGCTACTTTGCTGTCTACTATAAATTTATTCAAGGTACCCCTCTAAATGTTGTTTCCGCAGATGCTGACAAATATTTAAGCCTTCGTCAGAATCTTCATAATCCACTTCGCGCAGGCGTTCTGACTCTTATTAAGCAAATGTCCAAAAGTTTTGAGGGAAAAACTTATACCCCGGGATATTTAAATGATGAATATTTTAAGGAAAAAGAACTTATCGGACTGGCGAAAAACAATGGGTCAGCCGTAATTGAATATTTGACCAAAAACTCTAAAATTATCACTCTTTCTTTTTTCGGTCATAATGAGCAAGCACTCGAACAAATTGAAGAGATACAAGATAACATTGAAACACATTTGTTCGGGTTGATCAGCGTTCCTATTTTCCATTTTTTCAGTGTCATCAATATGATTGCTGTTTACAATTCCTGCTCAGCGGCAAAACGAAAAAATTACACAACCCGTATTAAAAAATCGCTGACTAAACTTGATCTGTGGCAAAAGACATGTCCTGAAAATTTCAGACATCTTTTTCTACTTGCAAGCGCACAATACCATTCTCTGACAGGAAAACAAAATTATGCCCTGCCACTTTACGAAGAGGCTATACATGCAAGCATAGAAAACAACTTCACGAACTTTGCAGCTCTTTCTTGTGAACTGGCTGCCAAGTTTCACTTCTCAATCAACAGCAAACGGTCAGGAACAGCCTTAATGGACGAGGCATGCGAACATTATAATACCTGGGGGGCCTCTGCCAAACTCAAGAAGTTAACAGCAGACTATAACTCACTCCCGGAAAATTTTTCGCAACCTCACATAGAGATGAAAACGGAACAGTTCGGCAGCAACACAAAAGAGTCATATTCATTGGATCTATCAACTGTAATGAAAGCATCTCTTGCCATTTCCGGAGAAATAGTCCTTGTCCGCCTGCTCGACAAATTAATGAACATTGTTATTGAAAATGCAGGAGCCCAAAGAGCATCTCTTCTTCTTAATAACAAGAGCAGGCTGGAACTTATCGCTCATGCTGAAGTTTCAAAAACCGGTATTCTAACTCAGATTAAACCGGACCCCAAAGAAAGATCATATTGTGCCAGTATAGTTAATTATGTTTATCGTTCAAAAGATCATATTGTACTTAGAGATGCCAGTTCGCAAGGGCCTTTCGCCATAGACAGCTATATTATTAAATATTCACCTAAATCTGTTTTGGCGATGCCTATTATCAATCAACAGGTTATACGCGGAGTTTTATACCTTGAAAACAACTTAAGGCCCGGTGTTTTCACTGAAAAACGGCTTGAAGTCTTAAACCTGCTCTGTTCTCAAGCCGCCATATCAATCCAGAATGCAAGTTTGTATTCAGACCTCAGAGAATCTGAGGCGCAGCACCGAACCCTTCTGGAAAGCATCAATGTAGGAGTCTATCTGGCTGAGGCCAATCTTGAAGGAAATTTTATCAAAGGGAATCGGGCATTAACAGAAATGTTCGGATTTCCAGACTGGGCAAGTTTTAAAATGACCACGATGAAATCATTACTTATTCATCCGGAAATTCACTATTCAATTCTCAACGAGCTTCTTAGAGGCGGTAAAATCCGCGATAGAGAAATCCAGATGAAGAAAAAGGACGGAACTTTGATATGGGTAAACTTGTCAGCTTCATTACATTTAGACGAAAATACTAAGGTTCAATGCATGGAAGGAGTTCTTGAAGATATCACCGAGCAGAAACAAACTCGAAAACTTGAGCAGGCAAAAGTTGCGGCAGACGCAGCCAATAAAGCCAAAAGTGATTTTCTTGCCAGCATGAGCCACGAAATACGAACCCCGATGAATGCTATCCTTGGAATGGCTGACATACTTTGGGAATCAAGGCTTAGCAAAGCTCAACGAAAATATGTAAAATTATTCAAAAATGCAGGAGAAAATCTTCTGCTCCTTATTAATGATATTCTGGATCTTTCAAAAGTTGAAGCAGGCCAGCTAACCCTTGAAAAGGTAGACTTTGAACTTGAGGATCTTTTCGAA
Source organism: Desulfovibrio sp. UCD-KL4C (assembly GCF_006210265.1). NCBI lineage: Bacteria > Pseudomonadati > Thermodesulfobacteriota > Desulfovibrionia > Desulfovibrionales > Desulfovibrionaceae > Desulfovibrio > Desulfovibrio sp. UCD-KL4C. The sequence goes on along the minus strand of NZ_VCNC01000008.1, from coordinate 34,254 downwards.
GAAATAGGGTCTATCTTTGCCTTAAAAGCTCAACTCAAAAATATTGATCTATGCTGGTATATTGATCCTAAAGTACCTAAGATAATCAGTGGAGACCCTACAAGAATAAGACAAATACTTGTTAATCTACTTGGAAACGCCCTTAAATTCACCACTGAAGGAGAAGTAACCTACGAAGCGGCTTTAACCGAAACAGGCCTGCTTAAAATTACAATAGCGGATACAGGCATTGGCATCCCTTCATCAAAAATGAATCAGATTTTTGATACTTTTTCTCAGGCGGACTCATCAACGACCAGAACATTCGGAGGAACGGGACTCGGACTACCAATTTGTGTACGAATGGTTGAACGTATGGGCGGAGGATTATTTGTCAGCAGTCAGGAAGGCGTAGGATCCTCATTTGCCTTTACAATTCATCTGGATTCTCCCAGCCAGCAAGAAAAGATACTCAGTTTGAAAGGAAAATATATTCTCATAGTTGATAAAGAAAGTTCTACTAGAAACTTTATGGAAAAAGCTCTTACAGATTTAGGGGCTACTGTATATATTGCCGAGACTATGAACCAGGCTACAACCTCGGCAGTGGAGATGTCTCTTACTGAAAGTTGCAGTAAAACACTTATTTTTGGTGAACCGGCATGGGAAACAAACTACCATACTTTTTTAAAGACATTAAAAAAAGATATCTACAAAAGCTGGTCACTGATTGTGATCTTAAATGGTAAATCATTACCAAAAGAATCTGCACGAATCAAACAACTCAGAGCATCTTATCTTCACAGGCCGGTGTCTCCCAAAGCTATTGCCTGTGAAATAAATGAACCGGATCTTACAAAAAAAACAAATAAGTACCTGAAAGCATTTGATTCTTCTTCCAAAAATAAAACAGAACCTGAAACACTCTGTACAACTAAAAGATCTTCTATTCTTTTAGTTGAAGACTCTGAAGACAACCGCATGGTAATTGAACTATACCTCAAAGATTCACCTTACCAAATTACTATGGCAGAAAACGGTAAAGAAGGACTGGAGAAATTTGTTAACGGGAAATATGATCTTGTGATTATGGACATCCAGATGCCTGTAATGGACGGTTATGAGACAACCAAAGCAATCAGACAATTCGAACTTGAGAAAAAAGTCCGGGAAACACCTATTTTAGCTTTAACTGCAAATGCTTTTCAGGAAGATGCGCAAAAATGCTTAAACTGCGGATGTAATGACCACCTAGCAAAGCCTATAAAAAAGAAAAAATTAATCTCGGCTCTCGAAGAATATCTTGGGTAATGTCACAGTACTACCAGCGATGGGTCAGCACTGCTCTCCAGACTTCAGGGATATACTCTTCATACGCATGCCCGACAGACTCTAGCGAAACCATATTTCCCGAAAGACTTATAGCATAAGGCTTCATTAGTCTTAGTGGATATTTTTCATCCGGCATTTGAAAACAGTTACTACTGTTTATAACTGTAAGCATCTCCGTTTGACTACGTCCTACCAGGATCGCATCAGGAAAAAATTTTGCTTCTGAGATTTGAGCATAGAAATGGTCATAGAGAGTTTTACATATAAAGATAAAATCTTCTTTCCAAAGACTCCTATTTATACTCGGTAAAGTTTCATTTGTAACGTAATGGACTTTTTTATTTTCTAGAAATCCATACGTGCCCCTTTTTTTTGCATCAGCAACAATAACATTGCCAAGTCCCATTCTACCTATAAGATCATTCGTTCTTTCAGCTACAATCTGATTACGTTCAATTCCGACAATAGAAGTATTTAAAAACCCGTTTCTCTTTGCAAAAATACTCATTGCAAGTATTAAGATACCGGTCCCAGAACCAATATCAAGACCAGTAAAACTTTCCCCGTCTTGAACTATCGTTCCATCAGCAATTGATTTAAAAACATGAGCACTCTTAGGCAGGTCGGCCAGCATACACAATGCAAACCCGTACGCAAGCAGAATTTTACGTGTTTCAATGCAACCTTCAAGGATATCACTCCCGAGCCTGCGGTGCACGAACTGATCTAAAAGCAAGGAAATTTGCTCAAGCGGGACCACCTTTTCATGCGTATCCGGATAAACATAAGCATGAAAAAACTTCACAAGAATATTTATTAGCAATGGACCGTCTAATTCTGTTGCGGGATCTTCAGCCTCTGCAATATCAAAGGCAAGTGAAGTTTCTCTATAAATAGCACTTGAAATAACAGCTTTAGGCATTGCCGGACGTTGCAACAAACGAAGACTGGCTTTTTTAATCATGTTAAACACCATGGCTGAAAAAATAAAAGATTACTGTTTCTACAGGTGACTTAATGAAGTATACCCTGATTTCAATTTCATTTCTACAAATCGCTTCAAATGAAGTATCTTTTTATACCGAAATGACGTCAGGACTGACCATAAGTAAAAAAGATAAGTGATGCAGCTAATTTTCACAATCTAGGTCGCGAACTACTAAGCCAAAGCAGTACGAAATGCAAAAATGGAACGTCATGTTACGTGGCACAAGCAAAAACTTGCACTTGACCTTTGCGCTAATCCTGATACGGACTTTCGAGACCCTGAAAAAGGCAGGGAGATTATTAAAAAACATACTTAAAAGTTACACTGGCAATGTCTAGTGAAGGTTATATTCTCATGCAGGAAAACGTAGATAAAATTATTAAAAAAGAAGTTGAGCGCAGACGCACTTTCGGCATCATCAGCCATCCTGACGCAGGTAAAACAACTTTAACGGAAAAACTGCTCCTTTATGGTGGAGCCATTCAGATGGCCGGAACAGTAAAATCCCGCAAGGCAAACCGCCATGCCACTTCCGACTGGATGGCTATGGAACAGGAACGCGGTATTTCTGTAACAACTTCTGTTATGAAATTTAACTACTTAGATCATGAAATAAACCTGCTTGATACTCCTGGGCATCAGGATTTTTCCGAAGACACTTACCGTGTTTTAACTGCTGTAGACTCCGCACTCATGGTTATCGACTGCGCAAAAGGAGTTGAAAATCAAACTAAAAAACTGATGGAAGTATGTCGCATGCGCGATACTCCAATCATTACCTTCATCAATAAGATGGACCGTGAAGGAATTGATCCTTTTGAACTGCTAGCAGATATTGAAGAGACTTTACACATTGAGTGTGCTCCACTGAGTTGGCCAATTGGAATGGGCTCAGATTTTAAGGGAACATACAATATACACAAAGGCGAACTACACCTTTTTTCTGCAACTCACGGTGGGTCTATCCAGAAAGGGGAGATCATTAAAGATCTTAGCAGCTCACGCCTTGATGAACTGCTTGGATCGCAGGCAAACCAGCTGCGCGAAGAGCTTGAATTGCTTGAAGGGGCTGGCTATCCGTTTGACGAAGAACGTTACCTTGCAGGCAAGCAAACTCCTGTGTTTTTCGGTAGCGCCATCAACAATTTCGGTGTTCAAGAAATGCTGAATTCTTTTATTCAGCTTGCTCCATGCCCCTCTCCAAGGGCAACCACGACCCGTGATGTTTCACCTCTCGAAAATGAATTTTCCGCTTTTGCCTTTAAAATTCAGGCAAACATGGACCCTGCACATCGAGACAGAATTGCATTCATGCGCATCTGCTCCGGTAAATTTACAAGAGGAATGAAAGTCCGCCACCAGCGCCTCGGCAAAGAATTTCAGATTGCCAATGCAACTATTTTTATGGCTCAAGACCGCACAGGAGTTGAAGAAGCCTGGCCCGGAGACATCATAGGTGTTCACAACCATGGTACCATTAAAATTGGTGACACCTTCACTTCTTCGAAGGAAGAATTAAAATTCACAGGAATACCTAACTTTGCACCGGAACATTTTCGCAGAGTTCTTCTTAAAGATCCGCTTAAAAGCAAACAGCTTAACAAAGGTTTACATCAACTTGCAGAAGAAGGGGCTGTTCAGCTCTTTAAACCTCTCGGCAATAATGACAACATTCTCGGAGCTGTAGGTTTACTCCAGTTTGAAGTAATCATGTCCCGTCTGAAAGATGAATACAGCGTTGATGCTCTTTATGAGCCTGTAGAATTTCACACAGCAAGATGGTTAACGAGTGAGAATAATAAAGAACTTGATGGGATCAAAAAACGTTATCCACGGTTTGTTGCCCTTGACGGAGACGAAAATCTTACATTTCTTGCGCCAAGCCAGTGGAGATTGCAACAAGCTGAAGAAGAATGGCCGAAAATTGCTTTCCAGAAAACCAGAGAGCATCAATAGCATATATTGCTGAATTGAATTAATTTAAGCATCAAATTTGTTAAGCAGGGTTGACGAAGCTGTAATAGCCGAATATCCAACTAGGTGACTATTATGTGGTTGGAGTTCGCTTTGCACCCTACCCCTGAACTAACGGCAGTATTACACAGCTTTAGATTCAGTATAAAAAATAGTCTTTCTGCGCCTTAATAATCGCAAAAAGACTTTTTAATAATAAACAGGTAAGGTTATCTACTGCAGTTAATCATCTGCAATAATCCTTTCTGCTAAATAGTTAAAATAATTTTGGCTGTTTTTGGTTAATTTTAACCGTTTTGTTGTCATATCCTGCTGCCCCGTGATCTTTCAGACTATCAATGTCTGACAAATCACGGGCTGGCGGGAAATAATAATCAGACCGTCAGGAGCTGAGCTCTTAATATCATGCAACTACCTGAAAGATATAAGAAAAAATTTACTAAAGAAGAAATTAATGAACTTCCCTTGCGACAGTATGAAGGCCCAATTAAGCTTATTGACTGCGAAGAGAATATCCCTGAAGCAATTGCTGAAATGAGCAAATCAGACCTACTTGGATTTGACACTGAAACCAGGCCTGTTTTCCGAAAAGGAGTTTCATACCCCCCTTCGCTTATTCAGCTTGCAACAGCAGACTGTGTTTACCTTTTGCATCTTAATCATATTTCTATTTCATCAGAAATTAAAAAGATGCTATCTTCTGCCAACATTGTTAAAACCGGAGTTGCGGTTATAAATGATGTGAAGGAGCTGAAACAGGTCTCTCACTTTGAAGCAAGGGGATTCGTAGATCTAGGAGATCTTGCAAGATCTCTTGAGATGCAAACCAACGGACTTCGTAACCTCGCTGCAAATCTACTGGGATTCCGCATTTCCAAGGGAGTACAATGCTCCAACTGGGGACGCAACGATCTATCTCCGCAACAAATTATATACGCAGCAACCGATGCATGGGTAAGTAGAGAAATATATTTAAAATTCCAGGAAATGGGTGCTCTTTAGCCATCACTTTCCGTAAGACTTAAAACTTAAAATTCGGGAATATTAAAGCCCCGAAGTAAGGCTTTACATATAATGAAAAGTAAATTTTCCATATTGTTAGTGATTTTTATTTTATTTGCTTCAACTGCGGCTTTTGCTCAAAGCGACTGTGAAAATTTATTAAAAACAGAATTGGAAGCTCTTCCCGGAGTTCAAAGTACGGTTCAGGACAACGGTAAATTTCTCGCAATACTTTCAACTTCAGACAGAACTAAAACCATAAAAATTGTTTCACGCATTACAATTCTTCACAACCATACCTCCCCTGCTGGATGTGACTTCAAAGCTTTCCCCATTGCTATACTCAATAGCAACCTGCTCCCCATAAAATCTAAAACAGGTAAAGCCCTTAGAAACACTGACATTGCAAAGCTATTGTATAAATATGTTTATGAACTAAGCCCATTGCAGCTTGAAGAAAACCTTAAAGGATATACAAGACTGGCAGAACTATCACCGAAAAGTCGCTACTATGCTGCTAGAGTTGTTCATTATCAAGAACGTATTAACCTGCAACAGGACAGAATTAAGTTTATTGATCAATGCCTTAAAGAAGCAGCAAAAGATAAAGATATTATAGACCTGAAAATTAATCGCGATGTGTATCTTTTCATAACAGCAGGCGATACTCCTCAAAAAACTGCTTTAAATTTTCTTGATAAAGTTGCAAAAATTACTCCCAAGCCCAAGAAGGACCTGTGCCTGTTTTTTTATGACTCCAGCCTTAACCGCAAAGGAGAGTCCTGCCCGCAAGAATTTCAAGAAACTCTGGGTAGCACAGAAGAAGCTCTTCTAATGAGCTATGTGCAATCAATTCCAAGCCATTTCATCATCCAAAATATTAACGGATATAAGGCACTTAAGGAACTTAATCCGACTTCAACTCTATACCCTGCAAAGCTTAAATCATACGAATCAAAATTGGTTGGACTTAACCGCTTTTTAAATATTAAAACAGCTTCAGGTCAAAAAGTATTCTTGGCTAACTCCTCAAAAGGATACACTCTCTTTCTCACACTTAATGACAAAGCAGTTGAAGGCAAATCTAACTCATCTATAGATTCCTTATACAGCGCTCTCAACAGCTACTATACATATTCTGGGAGTCCTTATCTTAGATGCACATTTAAATCGCAATCTGGAGCGACTCTGGGCAGTATACAGTGCACCAAAAGCGGACAGTGCAGATTCGAAAAATAAACTGACTCTTAAAATAGTTCTTAATTAAAAAGCCTATTCCTTTTAAAGGAATAGGCTTTTTAATTAAATTACGCCTTGTTCAATAGGGTCGATCCATATTTAAATATAACCTACCTTGTCATAAAATAATAAATAACTATGACAAAAATTAAGCTGGAAGCTCGCAAAACCTGATTACATATAATCAGCTTTAAAGCCATTTTACCCTTGAAAATTCCAGCATAGTAAGGCAGCTGATGCCGTAATGCCCGCATAGGTGTTGATAAAATGTTACCTATCATCAACGCCAAAACAAGATCTCGAGGACTCAATGTCCCAGCCCCGAGAAGAGAACCTGCCGCCGCCAGACCTGCAGTGAATTCTGCAGCCATACTAAAAGCGGCGACTCCGAAAACTTCAGGCTTAAGCCAAGATAAAAAGCTTAAATGCGTACTTAAAAAAGTCTGAAAATCCGCAAGGACACCATAAGACCGTAAAAAGAAAAATGCCGTATAGATTGGAATCGTAATAAAAATTACGCGGGGCAGCCTTTTACGCAGTCTCTTTAGTGCAACAGTTAAAACAGCAGAAATACTCCGTGGCTCCTGACTTTCCAATTTTGCTGAGATACTGCCGCAGCATCCATCCGACGGAAGAGCTATATGTCCCCACAGAATAATCATCGCTGTGCGAAGAAATGCAGCTAAAAGCGTCAGTCCGACATACATAAATGCAACATTCCCGATAAACGGTGCTGCAATAAAAAACACTGTAGGCATGTGCAAAAAATACGTCGGCAAGCTATTAAAAAGATTAGAAATCACCAATTCTTTATCAGAGAGTTCACCTTTATCATAAGCTTCAGAAAGCATGGAGTTTGCAGCAACCCCTGAAAAAAAAGCCAAAGCAAAACTTGCTCCACTGATATCCTTAAGCCTGCCCATACGGATTAGAGGCGTAGCAACTTTCCCCATTGCCCGAGTCCAGCGAAGCCCTTCCAAAATATTACCGACCAAAAGACCGATACTTATAAACATAACAAGTCTGACAAGAGGCCAGACAAGCCCATTCCATAAAACTTCAGGAGTGAAAAGCACTTAAACCTACTTTGTTATCCATACGTCTGGACTTAAAATTTTGAATTCAGAATGTTCATTTGAAATGATATTAAGCTCAACAAGAGTTTTCACCGCACTTTGAAAATCACCTTCTTCGGCATTCCATTTTTCACGGCAATTCTCAATAGTGACAACCTGACGAGGGGCTTTACAATTCTGAGTTGGATCGATTTTACCACCTTCAAGACTCTCAATCATAAGAAAAAGAGATACAGCTTCCACGGACAGCCCGAGGTCAAAAACAGATTTAGCCATAACAGCCTCCAAAGTTAAAAAAGGTGTAAGGAATTAACTATTATCTTTTTCCATGAGCAAAGTTGTAAATATCTTAAGTTCCTCTGCATCCATGGAAGTAAAATAATCTCTTCCGGGGAATGTTCCTGAAAGCACTTCTTCACAATAAGAACTTACAGCGCTAATACTTTCACCACGAAGAGCGGCAAACTTTTTAACAAACTTTGGTGTAAATTTATCAAAAAGCCCCAGAATATCGTGATAAACTAAAACCTGCCCGTCTGTATCAGGCCCAGCGCCGATCCCAATTGTGGGGATTGAAATTCGCTCTGTAATTTCTCTAGCAACTTCAGACGGAATAGCTTCAAGCACAATGGAAAAACATCCGGCAGCTTCAAGAGCAATAGCTTCATCAACAAGAGCCGCCGCAGACCGTGCATTTTTACCTTGCCCCTTAAATCCGCCAAATCTGGCAACATGCTGAGGAGTCAAACCAATATGTCCCTGCACAGGTACGCCGGAATTTACAATTGCCTCTACGTGTTTAAGAAATGGAAATCCGCCTTCAAGCTTAACTGCACGTGCACTGGTTTTGCTTAAAAATTTTCCTGCGTTCTCAACAGCCATAGTAACAGACGGCTGATAAGACATAAAAGGCATATCCCCGATGATAAGAGCCCGTGAAACTCCGCGTGAAACCGCCGCGGTATGGTGAAGCATATCTTCCATGGTCACAGATAGAGTATCTTCATATCCTAAAATAACCATCCCTAATGAATCACCGACAAGAATCATATCCACTTCCGCGGAATCGGCAATTTGCCCAGAAGAGTAGTCATAAGCTGTTATTGTTGTAATTTTTCTCTGTCCTTTCAGGTCCTTGATCACAGGGGCTGTAATCTTCTTCATACTATATCCTCATATATAATTTGGACGCATTCATAAAAAGCGCACTTCTAATTGTAAAATAAACTCAATTATCAAAAACAAAATCACTTGAGCAAGAGCTAACCGAATCGTCAAGTCAAATGGATAGAATGTCATAAAACAAAAAAAGACCCGGAAAATCCGGGTCTTTTAAAAAATACTGATAAGATTGAACTAAACTTCCTGCATCACCCAGACAACACGTCCGACAACAAGCTTACTCTGGTCTTGAACAGCAATGTATAATTCAGGATGCTGTGGATCTTCCGGCCGTAAAATAAAGCGTGAATTTTCAGGATCAAAAAATACTCTGCGAATGACAACCCCCTGATGAGGAACATGCACAGCATAAATATCGCCTGCCATAAGCCGTTTCTGAGTTTCATCAACTCCGGCAAAAGCATTTCTTCTGATTGCCGGTTCCATTGAAGATCCTTCGACCTTAAGAACAACCATCGAAGGCCTGTAAAAAGTCTCGGGAATATTCAGTTCACCGACCTGCTGCGGTTTCCAACTTTCTACATCGGAATCTTCTCCGGCCATTGACGAAACAGGAACAACCCTTCCTCTTGACGGAACCTGCCCATACTGGGCTGTAGTTTCACTCAGGATATTATCCGCAGAAATTTTGCCTTTACCGGGCTTCATATATACCGGCTCAACGCCATCGGAAAGCCACTCTGGATTTAATCCATGAGTTTTATATAATTTAATATACCATTCCGCAGGGATAGAGCTGCGCCTTTTAGCGTCAGAAATACTTGATTGTCTAATATCTAAAATCTCAGCCAGCTGAACCTGCGTTCTGGTTCCAGTTGCTTTTTTAATTCTTTCCAATGTTTCATCGAACCATTTAGACATATATATGCCCTCCTAAAGGTCAGGCTGATATCTGGAGTTGGAAGAGTCTCTGCAGTGTAGAAAAAACGATCCCACAGTTATCTAAAAAAATTAACTTGCAAAAACAAATATCAAATAATTGCTTAACCACAAAATTATGAAATACCAAAAAAATTTATTGTACTGCTACACTACAAAACCACTCTGACGCAACTAGCCTATATGATTTTATAATCCCCATCAAATCACATATAAATAGACTGTGTAAACTATACACGATATTTTGAGACAAATTAAATTGAAAATGATACTTTATAAGCTATATATGATCAAATTACATCGCCCACACTCTTATATTGTACATGTAATTCTATTTTTTTTACATATAAATATATTTTATTTACTAATATTGAAATTAACTTTTTTTAAAAAAATAATATTGTTGACAGCTCAAGTGAAAACAAGACTTCTATCAAAGCCCGGGCAAAAATTTTACTCAGTACCAAATGGCAAAATAAAATAAAAATTATTTCCCCGATCACCGCTTTCATACCCGACATTTCCGCCATGAAGCTCTACAACCTGTCTTACAAAGAACAAGCCATGTCCTGACCCGTACTCATTACCTGTATTTTCACACCGAAATCCAGCCTGAAATAGCTGTTCACGGTCTTCCAGAGTTATTGGAGGACCAGAGGTAAAAACATTCAACTTTAATCCGTCCCAGCCATTCTCAAAAAAATTTTCCAGATGTTCCCATCCATACGCAGTAAACTTATCACAATGGCCACTCGGAAGAACAACTTCACGGGTATATTTTACGGCGTTAGAAAAAAGGTTTGCGTAGACCTGCGAGATAAGCCCGACATCAGCAACAATCCGCACTTCACGATCAGGTACTCCTCCCATACTCAAATCTATCCTGATCCCCCGTTCCTCAAACCTTGACCTATATCGCTCAATCTGTGGTTCAATTATTTGCTTAAGAAGGTTGCATGGCCTCTTCTCAACGATATATCGTCCTTCTTCAAAATGCCTGCGCCTTAGCAAAGTTTCCAGAAATAGACTTGTCTGCTCGTAATGACTGTGAATTTCATTAAACTGTGAGACTAATCCAGTATACAACGTATTCAGTGCATTTTTTATTTCTTCAATGGAGTTGTTATCCAGCCCGTCACTAAGCGTCTGAAGGCTCTCAATACGATCTCTAAGCCGATTATAGAACAGCTTAAAATACATATTAGGAACAATAACATTATGCCCTACATCTTTAACAAGATTGCGGACAAATTCTAAATGCTCCTGACTTCTGCGGCGCAAAAGCTTACTGTGCAGTTGAAAACCGACACGGTTAACAAATTTCTCAAAAAACAGCGATTGATGATCAGAAAGATCCTCAAACGTGTAGATCTCATAACAACCGATAACATCTCCAGCAGGTTTAAAATCGAGTTGTCCGATGAGTTCATGATTCCCGCGAATAGGAATAAAAAGATGCCCTGCCGTTAACTCCTTTTCAAGAGGAACGGAGGTGCAGACAGGAGATTTGCCTTCAGTCCCACCGACAGAAATAAATTCATCCTGCCCGGACGCGATATATAGTCTGCAATCAATGTTAAACAAAACTTTGAGAACAGATGTGCACACAGCAAAAAATTCTTCAAGATCATCAAATTCTTGAGCTAAATCAAAAAATATCATCAAGGCCCGTTTCTCTGTTGAAGAAAAACTGTACCCTTTATAATCATCCATTTTTTCATGAACACGACGTTGTATAATTAACAACTTTTCCGGTTCAACCTTTGGAATCAGGTGTAAGCCCACACCTAGAGCATCTTTTGTTTTAATTGAATTAACATCTGCACTTTTTTTTGTCTCATTCATAACGTATTCCTACAAATCTATAAGGAAGGATATAAAACGTCCCAGTCTTACTATAAGGTCCAGAAGGAAAAGGAGCAAGCCGAACTACTCTTTTTTTATGGAACCACTATCATCATGTTTACGTCAGATAAATTTTATGAGAATGTTCACCATCCTGATTAACATGGAATGAACATGCCTGAAATTATTCTTATTCAAATATCCGGTGAAGACAAACCAGGACTAACCTCGTCACTGACAGAAGTTCTAGCCGCCTACAGTATTGATATCCTCGATATCGGTCAGTCTGTAATCCACAACCAACTTGTACTTGGAATTCTGATAAGACTGCCAAGTGCAGCAAAATCTGCTCCAGTATTAAAAGACCTCATGTTCAGAGGTTATGAACTGGGTGTTACGGTTAAATTCAAACCTATTGAAGGCGATAAATATGAACATTGGGTCGCAGCGCAAGGCAAACCCAGACATATCATTACTCTGGTAGGCAACAAAGCAACCGGCAGTCTGATTTCAAAAATTTCTGATATTGTCGCTGAAAACGGTTTAAATATTGACTTTATCCACAGATTATCCGGTCGCATTCCGCTGAATGGAGAACCTGCACCAAGATATGCCTGCATTGAATTTTCTGCGCGTGGAGTTCCTCTTGATCTGGATTTAATGCGCGCAAAATTTTTAACAATGGCAACAGAGGAGCAAGTAGACATAGCCCTTCAGGAAGACAATGCTTTCCGCAGAAACAGAAGACTTGTTGCTTTTGATATGGACTCCACACTTATTCAGACAGAAGTAATTGATGAGCTAGCTAAAGCCGCTGGATCAGGCGAACTTGTCAGCCGCATTACGGAATCCGCCATGCGCGGAGAAATAGACTTTAAAGAAAGTCTGCGCCAAAGACTGGCTACACTAAAAGGACTGGATGAATCTGTGATGGATGGCATAGCCAGAGCCCTGCCAATAACAGAAGGAGCTGAGCGACTTATCTCCAACCTAAAAAAATTCGGCTATAAAACAGCTATTCTATCCGGCGGATTCACCTACTTCGGTGAAAAACTTCAAGAACACCTTGATGTCGACTATGTTCATGCAAATGAGCTTGAGATTATAGACGGTAAGCTTACAGGAAATGTCATCGGAGATATTGTAGACGGAGCGAAAAAAGCAGAACTGCTCACTGAAATTGCAAAAAAAGAAAAGCTCAGTCTTCAGCAAGTAGTTGCTGTGGGAGACGGGGCAAACGACCTACCGATGCTTTCAATTGCAGGGTTAGGTATAGCCTTTCACGCTAAACCGAAAGTAAAAAAAGATGCCCGACAATCAATTTCGCATTTCGGCCTTGATTCAATATTGTATTTAGTCGGTCTTCGCGACCGTGAGACGGATTAGCCAAAGCCGATAAATACCGAGGTCAACACAATACTTATAAAAGAAAACCTCTCAAATTAGTTTGAGAGGTTTTCTTTTAACTGTCTTTTCTATCCGCTTTAAGCTGCCCGCATGCGGCCTTAATATCTTGCCCCATTGACCTGCGGATAGTTGCGGTAATTTCTTTATCCCACAAATATTTTTCAAAAGCTAAAACTTTTGCAGGATCAGGGGCTTTGTAAAGAGGCTTGTCTCCGGGATTATAAGCTATTAAATTAACTTTGCACTTACGGTGCCCCAAGAGCCGCACAAGCTGCTTGGCATGCTCAATTGAATCATTCACTCCGCCAAGAAGAAGGTACTCATAAGTTACCCTTTCACGAGGTTTAAGCGGATACCGATCCATTGCGGATAATAAATCATTTATATCTGTTTGCGCAGCCTTAGGCATAATCTTTTCACGCAATTCCTGAGTCGGTGCATGCAAAGAAATTGCAGGAAGAGTTAACCCTGATTCTCCTAAAACTTTAAGCTGCTTTATAAAGCCGACGGAGGATACAGTTATACGTCGCGGCACAAAACTTAGTCCATCAGAATTGTTCAAAGTTTTTAAAGACTTAACCAGTACATCCAGATTAAGAAGAGGCTCACCCATTCCCATAAAAACAAGATTCTTAAGCGGGTCTAAATTCTTTTGCTGTAAATATGCTCTGCCGACTAAAACCTGCCCGAGAATTTCAGACATGGTCATATTGCGCTCAAACCCCATAAGCCCCGTATTACAGAAGGTGCACCCCATAGCGCAACCTACTTGTGTAGAAAGGCACTGAGTATAACGGCCTTCCATAGGGATAAGAACAGTTTCAACCAATGCTCCATCGCTAAGGCGCAACAGGAGTTTGATTGTGCCATCCGTACTTGTTTGCACAACATCAAGCTCAGGATGGTTCAATATAGCTTTGCTTTTTAAATCTTCACGTAGCCCTTTGGCAATATTTGTCATGTCATCAAAGCTGCTTACGCCTTTTTGCCACAGCCATTGCCAAATCTGCTTACCCCTGAATTTTGGGCCTTTAAGCTCTTTTGAAATAAAAATTTCAAGCTCTTCGTAATCAAGATTCAATATATCAATCATATGTAATATCTTATTATTTTTAATTTATTGTTTTGGAATAAACCGAACTATTTTAATCGGCTCTGTTACCCATTTAACTGAAAGAGTATTTAAATCTTCAACGACTATCATATCCTTTATCTGGGGAGGAAGCTTTTCAATAAAACGACTGAATTCAATATAATCATGACCGCCGAGCAACAGTATGGCACTATCGAATTTAGTTTCTTTAAAATATTTATAGGCAGGATACTTTTCAGCATCAGGATGCTCTTTTTTAAATAAATCAGCAGCATTCTTGGGTGTAGCAATTGCTTGCAACATTTCTAGTGGTGATGCGCTCGAACCGAGCGAGTACATGCAACTATGCCCTTTATCCAGCTTTTTCAGATAGTAAACAACATCAGGAAAAGCCTTAATAAAAAACGGCCTGTGCAAAACAAGCGTATTTCCTATTGCGATTTCCTTAAGCCCATCAGTTAAAGCCTGTCCCATAATAGGCAACGGTTTGTTCTTATTAATAGATACATATGTCGGTAATGTTCGGTAATAAAAAGGCATCACTGCAACAATTGCCAAAGCTCCGCCAACTATATGCAAAACCGGACGTTCCGACTGTTTAATACTTACCACAAGCAAGACCGCAAAAAAGCAGGCAAAAGCGATAAAAAACGGAATCATGGTATCCATATATTGGTGAACCGGAACTCCATCCGCAAGGTTTACAGAAACCTTCATCGCCTTGAAAGAGCGATAAGAAAGCATTGCCCCCATGGAGCAAAGCCAGATGAAACCCATTTCAAAGAAAGTACTATACGATTTATCCCGCTTTGCATTTACAAGCCAGTCACAGACGATGATCGAAAGTATCGGCAGAACAGGCAGCATATAACGGTTAGACTTAAGCTTGAAAAGAAAAGTAAAAGTTAAAAGATAAACGAGAAAAACACAGGTCATAAAGACGTATTTTTCGTCAAACTTTTCTTTAAGCGATTTCCATATTCCGTACACAGCTCCAAAAACATATCCACCCCAAGGGAAGAATATAACTGTCAACGTATCAAAATACGGATCAAGCCGCCCAAGTTTTTCAACCAGTTTTGAGCTTGACGTTGAAGTGTTAAGAAAAAACTGACCAACAAGACCTTGCGAATAGTCAAACCCTGAATTCAGCCATGCAGCATACAACCAAAGCGCAAACGCGATACATCCCGTCACGGACCAGAGCAATAAAATATTACGATTCTTCCATTCCGCGGCAATAATCCCGCTTACATTCATTGAGGATACAAATGTTGCAGGCTGATCAGCTTCATGTTTAGCTCGGACATTAGACCTAATCCCCTCAGCCAGAGCATACCCAATTAGCGGCAAAAATGCGAACGGGCCTTTCGCCAGAACACCTAAAGTGGTAATTATGGCTCCACTGATAGAAATAATTTTGCGTTTATCCCCGAGATATCGCAGCAGGTAGCAATAAGTTGCCCATGTCACGCAACAGGCAAATACAATATCAACCTTCATCATTACGGACATAAATTTGAACAGCACTGAACTTTGAAGCATCAGAGCCGCAAGCAATCCTGTTGCAGGGCCAAACATTTTTTTACCTGTTAAAGCCGTTGCCAGAACTACAAGCATTGAGCAGAGAATTGTAGGCAGCCTTAAAATAAAAAGAGTATCGCTTCCGAAACCTTTAATTGAAGCAAGCCATGCAAAAGGATACATCACCCAATAAGTAAGTGGAGGTTTCTCCATCCGAGGCATTCCGTCAAACATCGGTGAAAAGAAATGTCCATGTGCAAACATTTCATAGACGGCGCGCGCATATTTAGGTTCATCAATATCATAAAAATAGTTAAGACTTATCCCGTAAAAAGAGACCGCAAAAGAAAAAACAAGCAACAATCCTAAAAGAATTTTCCAATTTTTCTGGCAAAAAAAGTCAGGACCGTTCATTGAGTCATAATTCATTTATATGTTCCTAAAAGGTTATTTTTCATAAAAACAAGGATTCCCCTTCTCTATCAAACTTTGCAGACCAAGTCGAAAAGAGCTGTACTGGATTAAATCAGCTTCATAGGTTAATAAGAAGCCAGCGATTATCTATATATTATAAAGAGGCTGACATGCGTTTCAAATCAACATTAAAATTGTTTTGCGTTATCTCGATTTTCATAACACTGAATGCGATTACAGCTGTCGCTTCGCCTACCATTGCAATCGAAGATTTTAAAGACAAATCAGGACGCCCTGCGCCAGAATTCAAAGAATTCCTAACTCAGTCCCTTACAAAAGCAGGCTTCATCTGTTGCAAAAACTCAACAGCTAGAAATACTTTCCGGTACACTCTTGCCGGAATCGTTGAAAAAAACAAGAAAGGAACTTCATATTCCGCTCTACTCACTGATACTTTTTCCCTTGAGCCGAATGTTTTTTTTAATGGACAACAAATCGGTGGAACAAATACATCACCTGCCGCATCCAAACTTGTTAAATCTGTTGCAAAACTGCTTTCCAGTCAGACGATAGCTTCAATTGAAGTTGTCGGAGATTCAAGACTGACTCCGAACGCCGTGATGGCCTTAGCCCAAATACTCCCAGGCGAAACAGCTTCGCCTGAAAAGGTTATTGCAGGAAGAATTATTCTTGAAAATTGCGGATTATTCAAAAAGGCACAGCTCTACATAGCTCCCGGTCCTGAAGGGCGTCAGCTCAGAATTACGGTAAAAGAAGGAGTTATGATTATTGAAAACAGCATGGCCGGTCCTGGAAAAGCAGTTATTGACAATATTCTCGGCCCAGCTACAGATGATCTGCCAAAATTTCCAGCGATCCCTGAAGGTCTTAAGCAAAAGGATTTATCCACCGTCAGTACAGGCTTCCTTGCTCATGAAGCAGAGAAATCTCTTATAAAATTCGAATCAACTGATTCGCCATATACAATAGAAAATCTTGAACATTTTGTATGTGTTGCATCCGCAATTCGCAATAGGATTTTCTCTAGCGACTCTCCATGCAAAGACTTATGTGTAATTCTCTTTAAACTCTGCTCCGTTCTTGATTCTAACACAGCCAGAGATGTAACAGCACAATTCCGAAGAGACCTCACGCAAGAATCTTCGGATCCAGTGACAATGGACAAAATGCTTAGCCGCATCGAATTTTTAAATCAATCACATAATGTAGCAACCGAGGTGGAAGTACTTCTCGCTTCTAGATTATATTCAGAAAACCCTCATGCACCGATCATCCCATGGGTTCTATCAACACTAGGGAAACAGGCTTTAAAAGTAGAAGATGTCAAACGCGCGGCCCCACTGTTGAAAGCATCCATCGTTGTTTCATCACTTCCTGTTTCACCGGAAATGCTTATTACTGCTGCACAGACTCAATTCAGAAATCTTGATAAAAAATCAGGTGATGCAGCCTCAGCACGACTCCGCCCGTTACTTGCAGAGCCAAATTTGAAAATCTCTCTAAAGAAACAAATAAAAACACTGGATCGCTGGGCCGCATTATGCGAAACAGTGTTGTCTATTTCTGATGAAGATGAATTTGAACTACAACTTGAAAAAGGTAATGCTTTAATTCTTCTGAACCGACCGGACCTTGCAGAACCATTATTTCACCGTCTTCATGAACAAAATCCGGACGACGCAAGACCCTTCACAGGATTCGGAAGGCTTGCATTCCAAAGAACCGGTAACCTTTATTCAGCAAGGCCTTATATAGAGAGAGCTTCCAAGCTGAATCATCGTGACCGCTTTTTTTATGAACTGGCCCTTGCCTACACACTGAGAAGAATAACTGGCGAGGCTCTTCCTACAATTAAAATTGAAGGCAGAAACTCGGAAGAGGCTGCTGCAGCCAGATTTCTATTACCTAAAGCCGCACTTTATGATGCAGAGTATGAGCAATTCAACAAGGCTCAAGCTTTGCTTATCAGAGCAGGAATAAATGTTCTTGAAGACTGGTTATCTTACATACCTATCGAAAATGAATCCGCATGTGAGAACATGTATGCACAGACAGAGCTGTTAAAAACGGAACTTCCTGACTCTGATGAAATCTTACTCGCTAACTATTTTTTTTCAATCTTTGTAAAAGACAAAACAAATATCAGAAAAATGCTGACGACCCCCCTTAGTAGCCACGTAGGGTTGGAACCACGGATAGCACAAATCAACATGCTCATAAGAGAAATGTCTACACAGCCGACAAAAAATCTTGCCGAGGCAATACAGTCAGCTGTTGTCTCCATTGCTGCCGATAGTGAAAATAGAAGTAAAGTTGTAGCTCTTCAAGCAGATGCGCTGGCGATAATCGGGCTTTATATGAACTCAAACGAAAATCTTATCAGGGCGAAATCACTTTATGAGCTGGCTGTGGGGTTAAGTTCGGGCACGGAGAAAGGACGACTGCTTAACAATCAAGCCTGTATATATCTGGCTTTAGGGGAAAAAAGTGAAGCTGATGATCTTTATGATGAAGCTATTGACACTTCCCCGGACTTTCTAGAGCTTGTAACACTTGGAAAGACTGTCTCATCTTCTTCTCAAAAAGATCTTAAAACGAATCTCTTGGATTATATTGAAAATGTGAAATCAGCTAAGCTAAAACAAGCTGCGCTGGACATTCTCGGAATAAAACCGAAAAGCACAGCAAAGGAACCAACTGAAAGTACAAACAAAAACAATCAAATATCATCTAGAAAAGCTCCACCCCAGACAGGATCGCTTCACATTATTTTGAAGGAATCATCCGCAACAGAGGTAGATTATAACAACATAGAGGGGTTAAAATTGAACCTTTCATACAAGAGCAACCCATGGTTGCTTCCTGCAAAAACACAATAAAAACTTACACAGTTCATTTAAAACAGATTATTCCGACTCTAAAACACAATTCATTTGCGCAGCCATCAACTTAAGAGGCTCCACGCTACCTGTAATTCGCATAATTTCCATGAGCGTTTCAGCTCCAAGTTTCGCCTTTGGATCATCCGGATTCACTTCGCGCAACAATGTTTTAGGGTTCTTTCCCAATTTTTCAGCAAGAACTTCTAACGGAACCGGCCCGCTTATTACGAGTTTCTGTATTGCTCTTTCAATCTTTTCAGACATTTTATATTAATCCTCTCCAAATATTTATTCTCCAGCTAAGGTGGTACTAATATAATAAAAAACATAAACACTCAATAAGCCAAATATCGCACATAACAGCTCTTTATTTGTAGCACACTTCCCGATATTATTTCTTACACAAGAATGATACATAGCCAGAGAGCAAATTGTCACCCAATTGTAACAATTGATGTTTGCTGATCAATCGTTATAATCTTCAAGGGTTGTAACGATTATTAGAAATAACAATGATTTTTCTATAACTTGACCTAATGACATTATCGTGCTTGTTACTCCTCTGTAACAAAACTAGTAAACGGTCTCTGTTCTTAAATAAGCATACAGGTTTGGAGGGAGATTTGCCCAAGAAATCTTTACATATGAAAATTCTACTCTGGGGATGGGCTGTGATGCTTTGCGCCCTGTTGCTTACTTTTTGGTTTTACTATGGAACAGTAGCCAATGAACTGGCCAATTCAAGCGAGCAGAATACTTCCAGATTACTTAATTACGTCCGTGGACAAATCAGCAAAAGCGAAGAATCTCCTGGGACATCGGCCTTTCAGAGCCAAGTCACCCAGCTTGGTCATGCTCTTGGAATCAGAATCACATACATTAAAGACGGCAAGGTCTTAGCAGATTCTGAAGTTCAGGAAAAACGACTCCCTAAACTTGATGACCATTCAAACAGACCTGAAGTTATTGCTGCCGAAGCAAGCGGATCAGGCGAAAATATAAGATTCAGCAAAACACTCGACACCCGCATGCTCTATGTCGCAAAGACCATGAACAAAGAAGGGGAATTCCTGCGCCTAGCTCTCCCGTATTCAGTGATCGGCGAACGGCTTGATCGCGTAAAAATACACTTTGCCGTCATCCTGCTTTTAATAGCGATAGGCTCAGCCTTACTCCTTATATATATAGGTAAGAGAACCTCAGCCGCTGTAACAGAAATTTCCGCAACAGCTCGTGCAATAGGCGAAGGTGATTATAACAAACGTATCCGCATAATCCCCGGGGGGGAATATCAACTGCTAGCGGATTCTATCAATACAATGGCCCGCAAAATTCAAGGTCATATTGAAATCATTGAAGATCAAAAGAACAAACTTGATGCTATGTTTGACAACATGAAAGAAGGCATCATGGTTCTTGATACTGACGGAAAGATTGAATCTGTTAATAACTCTATGACCGAAATTGTTCCTGAAACAAAAGACAGCAAAGGCAGAATGCCTCTTGAAGTCCTCACACGCCATGAAATTCAGGACTCAGTTGACACTATCATTAACAATTCAAATGACACTAAATCAGATTCGATAATTTTAGACTTCCCTGACGGACGTTCACTTAACGTCACAGTCTGCTCTTTCAATGATTCCAGCAATCGCCGTAAATTAATCCTTGTATTCCATGATATCAGTGAAGTACGCCGCATCGAAATGATACTTAGAGACTTTGTTTCCAATGCTTCGCACCAGCTTCGCACTCCGCTGACAAGCATTAAGGGATACACTGAAACAATTATTGATAATCCTCCGCAGGATTCTCAAACTCTTTCTAAATTTTTGAACATTATCCTCGAAAATGCAAATCACATGTCAAAAGTAATTACAGGCATGTTTGCTCTTGCACGCAGTGAATATTCCGGCAAAAAACTTCGCTCGGAACCGACAAGCCTTAACGCAACAATTCTTCACAGCATTAATAACCTGACCAAAATCGCCGCTACTAAAAATATACAAATAACTAAAGGGAACATTCCTGATGAGCTGGTTGTAGGTACAGATGAAGGATTAATTCAAATCTTTGAAAACCTGCTGGAAAACGCCATCAAATATGCTCCGGAAAACAGCTCTATTAAAATTGAAACAAAGCGGGAAGAGCAATCAATAACGATAAGAATTGTTGATGAAGGGCCTGGAATCCTGCCTTCTGACGCAGAAAGAATTTTCGAACGTTTCTTTAAACTTGATGAAAATGCTGTCGAAAGCGGCAGCTCAGGATTAGGACTTGCTATCTGTCGTAGCCTTGTTCGTAATTTTAATGGGGACATATGGGTTGAAAGCCCAACTGATAAATCTACCGATAAAGGCTCCGCATTCTGCGTTAAGCTCCCGGTAGCACACGGCGAATAACGTCGATAAAACTTTATAAGTTTTCAACAAGAGGTTTATCTTTAATGGATATTTATGATGTATTTTTCTATCTGGCCCTGTTCGCAGGGTTCATGATGGCTTTTAACCTAGGTGCAAATGACGTGGCGAACTCCATGGCATCGGCAGTCGGGGCAAAAGCAATCAGTATTAAGCAAGCGGTTCTCATTGCGGGGGTACTAAACTTCGCCGGAGCGGTCTTCCTTGGATCACAGGTAACTGCAACTGTCAGTAAAGGGATCATCAATGCCGATGCTATTGCTGATCCTAAAATAGTAATGATTGGCATGTTTGCCTCGCTACTTGCTGCCGGATTATGGGTTTTGATATCAACACTTACGGCACTGCCGGTTTCATCTACCCACTCAATCGTCGGTAGTATCCTCGGATTCGGACTGGTTGCAGGCGGGCCGGATGTTGTAAACTGGATGAAAATGGTCGGGATCGTTATGTCCTGGATTATTTCTCCATTCTTTGCTGCAACCATAGCTTATTTTATTTTTACACATATACGTAAGACAATCCTTTTTCAAAAGGATTTCATACATCAAGCCAAAAAATGGGCTCCAATCTGGATGGGGCTTACTGTTTTACTTATTTCTCTTTCCTTTCTCTACAAGACACCATATGGGAAAAACCTGCATCTTCCTTTCTTAGGCTCGCTGGCTCTTGCTTTTGCCATTTCAGGGGCAGTCTGGTTTGCCGGAAGACTTGGCGTATCAAAACTAGTCGGAGATCCTGAGCAAGGAGCTGAAGCTGTTGAAGAAACATTCAGAAAGCTACAAGTAGGAACATCCTGTTATGTCGCCCTTTCGCAGGGAGCAAATGATGTTGCTAACGCAATCGGACCAGTAGCAGCCATCTACCTTATTTCCAAGGAACACGTTCTTTCAGCCAATGCCGAGGTTCCTATAGGGTTGCTGGTTATGGGAGGAATAGGTATTGCTATAGGTATAGCTCTCCTTGGGCATAAAGTAATGGGAACAGTTGGTACTAAAATTACAACACTTACCAACACCCGTGGCTTTGCCGTAGATTTCGGAGCCGCAACAACAGTTCTTGTTGCCTCCAATATGGGTCTTCCAGTATCATCTACCCATGCTGCCGTCGGATCAGTCGTCGGTGTTGGTTTGGCAAGAGGTTTCTCTGCTGTTAATTTTAAAATACTTGGTAAGATTGTCGTTTACTGGCTACTTACTGTACCAATAGCAGCTCTGACCAGCATAATAATATTCAGCCTGCTCAAATGGGCTTGCATCTGATAATAAAATATAAGGAGGCAATATGCGTTTTCGTCTGCCCTTTCTAGATTTAATAGTTTCTAAGAATCCTATGGATGGATTGACAAAGCATTACAACAAGATTGCTGAGTGCATCCAAATAATCAATGACTCAGTTGAATGCTATGTTATCGGCAATACTACTTGCAAAGAATTCGGAGATCTTATTGACCAGATAGACAAAGTGGAAAGTGAAGCCGATAAGATCAAAAGATCTATCCGTAATCACCTGCCGCACAGCATGTTTATGTCTGTAGATAAGACCTTGTTCTTTAACTACACACGCAGTCAGGATAACATCCTCGACAACGCACAGGAGGCTCTTCAGTGGCTTGCCATGCGCAAAGTAAGTATTCCTGAAAACTACCAGAAAGATTTGATTATTCTCCTTTCTGAAGTAAATGATACTACAATGCGTTTAGGACCGGCTCTTAAGTCGACTATCGGGCTTCACAACGGAACTTCCCTTGACCGTGAAAGTACCAAAAGAAAAATTAGAAAAGTCCGCAAACATTATGCAAAAGCGGTTGAATTAAGAAAAGATTTAACACGCAAAATCTATAACTCAGATATGGATTTTAAAGATATTTACCAGCTTATGCACTTTGTAGATTGCCTTAGCGAAATGGCTCATGAAGCAGAAGGATGCGCAGATATCCTTCGTGCGATGTTATCCCGCTAAAATTACACATATATCTCACACAAAAACACCCCTGAAATATAAATTCAGGGGTGTTTTGCGTTTTATTAAATATTAACAACCAAACTAAAAAGGCATAAGTCTCCCGAGATTTCTACAACTCTTCCCTTTCTTTTAAGGCCATCCGCTTTACTTTTCCGCTGGAGGTCTTTGGCAGCTCGTCACAGAATTCAATGCTTTTAACCACAACGATTGTTCCAAGCTCGCGGTGAATATGATCTATCAACTCTTTGTGCAACTCATCAGACTCTTCTGCGTCATAAAGAAGTGTAACAAAAGCCTTCGCAACTTCTCCCTTAATCTTATCCGGTATACCTATTACAACAGCTTCCGCAATATCGTGATGCCCAGTCAAAGCACTTTCAACTTCAGCAGATCCAATACGATGTCCGGCGATGTTTAAGACATCATCCGCGCGCCCCTGAATCCAGAAATAGCCATCTTCATCTTTGCGAGCCACATCTCCGGCATAGAACATTCCAGGTATAACTCCCCAGTAATATTCAACAAGAGCTCTTTCGTCATTTAAAACGGCACTAAACATTGCAGGCCACGGTTTTTTGATGACAAGGAATCCACCTTTTCCGGCAGGTACAGGCTCACCTTTCAAATTCACAACATCGGCATCAACGCCTGGAAGAGCCCTTGTTACCGACCCTGGCTTAATTACTGATACGGGCATAGGGCTGATCATAATCATACCAGTCTCTGTCTGCCACCATGTGTCGAGAACAGGGCACTGACTTTTCCCTATATTCTCGTAAAGCCAGATCCATGCTTCAGGATTGAAAGGTTCCCCAACCGCACCGAGAAGACGCAAAGTGGAAAGATCCTGCTGGTCTGGATAACGATGACCGAATCTCATCAAAGTACGAATCTGCGTTGGTGAGGTATAAAAAATTGATATACCGTATTTTGAAATAATATTCCAAAGCCTGTCGGCCTGAGGATAAAGCGCATGACCTTCATACATTACAGTGGTAGTTCCTGCTAAAAGCGGACCGTAAACAAGATAACTGTGACCTGTTATCCAGCCCGGATCAGCCGAGCACCAGAAAATATCCGTAGGTTTCAGGTCAAAAACCCATTTGAAAGTTCTGTGCACACCAACCATGTAACCACCGTGAGAATGAATTATTCCCTTCGGTTTACCGGCTGTACCTGAGGTATGAAGAATAAAGAGAGGATCACTTGAATCCATTATTTCAGCGGCAGCATGAGCGCGTTCATGGCGTACAAGATCTTCATACCAATAGTCTCTGGTGGAATCCATCTCGACTTCTACATTCGCCCTGTGAACAACCACAACAGACTCAAGTTTTGCAGAAGGATTATCAAGAAGAGCACTGTCCACAGCTTCTTTCAGCCGAATGACCTGACCATTTCGATAGAACCCGTCTACAGTGACTACAACCCGTGGCTGAATTTCCCTAATCCGCTCCCGAAGATTTTTTGCTGAAAAACCGGAGAAAACAAGCGAGTGAACCGCCCCTATTCTGGCACAGGCAAGCATTGAAATAACCGTTTCAGGAAGTTGCGGCATATAAAGAACAACGCGATCACCTTTCGTAACTCCAAGGGAACGCAAGCCGTTAGCGAACTTATTTACCGCGCGGTAAAGCTCATAATATGTAAACTGGCGTGAATCGCCCGGTTCGCCTTCCCATATCAGGGCCAAACGATTTTTATTAACGGTTTCGATATGACGATCAAGCGCATTGTATACAATATTACATCTTGCTCCTGTGAACCATTTGTACTCAGGCGCATTTGATTCATCCAGCACCAGATCCCACTTCGTAAACCAGTCAAGTTCTTCGGCAGCTTCCTCCCAATAGGAGCAAGGATCAGAGTCCGCACGAGCACGAGCAGCAATCAAGTCCTGTGGATTAATTCCAGCCTCGATTATCATCTGAGGCAAGGGTCTGAACACCCGCTCTTCGTGCAGAAGACTATCCAGCGGTTCAGGACTATCCATGCCACACTCCCTTTGTTGATGCGCCAAAACAAACCTCAATTAAAAATAACTTATTCAAACCCGAAGCAGTTCTTCCAGTCTCATCAATACGCATACAGGATAAAATTTGCTTATAATATTCGGCAAACGGTGAAAGGGATTCGATAAGCGGCATCTTTACATCCCCAGTATCTGTTTCAGTTTACCTATCCGCCTTCTACTGATGGGAAGCTCTATCCGTGTACGTCCTGCCGTACGCAACATGAAATTACTGCCAGGCAGAGAAGCTACTTCCGTGACCATTTCAAGATTTACTAAATATTTGCGATGAACTCTGAAAAAACGGTGAGGTTCAAGACGCTCTTCAAGAGCTTTGAGCCTGTGAGAGGTAAGAAATTTCTGTGTTGCGGTGTGCACATAGGAATAATCTTCGTAGGCTTCTACGAAAATTATTTGAGTATACGGGATAAGAATCATGCGCCCGTCTTGACTGACGGGAAGTTTTTCAATTTCAGGCTGACGGGTTTGTGAATAATCCCATGCATGTTTCAAAGCGGCCAGAAATCTATCCTGCTCTTCTTCTTCAAGAGGAAGTTGTAAAGTTTCCTCACCGGTTTCTACACCTGTGCCAGACTCCTTCCAATCAGATGGCTCAGGAATCTCGCGAAAATGGCTCTTAAATCTGGAAATCCGTTCAACGGTTTTTGCCATTCTGTCTTCATCGGGAGGCCAAATAAGATAATCGACTGCGCCGAGTTCAAATGCCAAATATGCGTTTGTTTCATCCTCAGCTATGAAAATTAATCCCGGCTTATTTTTACTGGCTCCAAGAGTTTGCGCAAGCTCAATACCGCTAATTCCTTCATTAAAATCTAGAGCTAAGAAGATAATCCCGTAACTAACCTCTTTATGCAGCTCAAGAGCTTCATTAGCACACACTGTTTCACCGAGCAAACGCACAACTTTCACTCCCCGCAAACTTTCACGGATAGCTGAGCGGACCCTTGAGTCTGGATGAAGAATTAACGTCTTGAGGCTGGGCAAAACATCTCCGCAACAACAAATTAACCTAGTTATTTTAGGGATAGCTTTAATTATGAGTGACTGCAAGAAATCTGTTCAGATTGATTTAGAGAGCTTAAAGCTTTATTTACATAGAAATTCGCTAACATTTTTGCTGAAAGAATTTAGTTTTCTTACTTATTACAAATAAATAATTTGATAAGCAGTTGACATTAACAAGAATTATTACTATTAATTCAACAGAGGTCATTATGAAAATAGGACAAAGAAGATCAAAACAAAGAGAACTCATACTTGAAGAGTTAAAGGGTGTTACATGTCACCCGACTGCTGACGAACTTTATGAGTTAGTCAGAAAGAGGATTAGTAACATCAGTCTAGGTACTGTTTACAGAAACCTGGAGTTGATGGCTTCAACCGGAGTAATCCTTAAAATAGAATCAGGTGGCAAAAACCGATTTGACGGGAATGCTACGCCCCATCCTCATATGAGATGTACGGAATGCGGCAAAGTTGAAGACTTAATGTTTCCTGTAAATGTCCCTGTCCCGGACCAATTGGAAGCCAGTGGATATAAAGTTACAGGATGTACCATTGAATACTATGGGATATGCCCAGACTGTAAAAATATCTGTTAAATCGTTTTTACTGAAGACGATACTTTCTCAATAATAATTTCTTATTATCGAACGATTCTTTACAAAAAAAATGACATAACATCCATTAGCTGATACTTTCAGTAGTAGTTCAGCGTGGTAGGACTACGTCTAAATCATTTATTAAAGGAGAACATAAAATGGCTGGATTGAAAGGTTCCCGTACTGAAAAAAATATTCTAACTGCCTTTGCAGGTGAATCACAGGCCCGTAATCGCTACACATATTTTGCTTCACAAGCAAAAAAAGACGGCTTCATTCAAATCTCTAAAATATTTGAAGAAACAGCTAATCAAGAAAAAGAACACGCTAAACGTCTGTTCAAACTCCTTGAAGGCGGAGATGTAGAAGTAGCCGCTTCATTTCCTGCAGGAATTATCGGAACAACAGCAGACAATCTTTTAGCTGCTGCTGCAGGCGAAAATGAAGAATGGCAGCACATGTACCCATCTTTTGCAAAAATAGCTGAAGAAGAAGGATTTACAACAATTGCCGCCATCTTTAGAGCAATTGCCGTTGCAGAAGAGTTTCATGAAAAACGTTATCTTACCCTTGCTAAAAATATTAAAGACGGTAAAGTGTTTAAAAAAGACTCTACCGTGGTATGGCAGTGTCAGAACTGCAGCTACATCCACACAGGTGATGAAGCTCCTCATCAGTGTCCAGCCTGCGCACATCCACAGGCGCACTTCCAGCTAGTTAGCGAGAACTATTAATTTCTAACCATGCAACGGAGAATAAAATGGCTAAACTTTTTGAGATCTACAAATGTGAAGCATGCGGTAATATCACTATGGTCATGCATGCCGGTGAAGGCAACCTTGCTTGCTGCGGAACAGACATGAAACTCATGACTGAAAATACCGTTGATGCAGCAAAAGAAAAACATGTTCCTGTCATTGAAAAAATCGAGGGCGGCTACAGAGTTTCTGTTGGTTCTGTCCCTCATCCTATGGAAGAAAAACATTACATTGAATGGATTGAGCTTGTTTCCGGTAATAATCGTTACCTGAAAAAACTTAACCCAGGCGATGCTCCTGTAGCAGAATTCTGCGGATGTAAATTCGGAGATGAACCTATTACCGCACGTGAATACTGTAACTTACACGGTCTCTGGAAAGCATAATCTTTAATTTGAGGTTAATATGAATAATCCAGAAGAAATGTATCAGTGTCAGGTTAGTAATTGCGGTTATATTTACAGCCCTGATAAAGGCGACAAGAAAGGTAAAATCGCGAAAGGAACTCAGTTTAAGGATCTACCTGAAGATTGGAAGTGTCCTATTTGCGGAGCTACCAAAAAGTCATTTAAATCTTTAGCTTAAATAATATTTAACTTTGAACGGAGAATTTAAAATGAAATATGTATGTACTATATGTGGCTGGGTTTATGACCCTGCTGAAGGCGACCCTGATGGCGGAATAGCTGCCGGAACTAAATTTGAAGACATTCCTGACGATTGGGAATGCCCTGTCTGCGGAGCATCCAAGGATGACTTCGAGCCAGAGTCCTAAAAACGGCTCAATTTATCATCAAATTATTTAGATAGAAAGCCGGGAAAATCCCGGCTTTCTATCTTAAACTTTTAAAGTAGTAGGATTTTATAGTGAGACCTGTTCAAATAAAAGAAGGTATCCATTGGGTTGGAGTTGTTGACTGGAATTGCCGCAACTTCCACGGTTATGCTCTTTCCTCTAAGGGTACAACATACAATGCCTTTTACGTTGAAGACGAAAAAAGAGCTCTAGTTGATACTGTTCCGGCCGCATTTGAAAGCCAGTTCCTTTGCTCAGTATCCCAGCTAACTGAACTTGAAAAAATTGACTATATTGTAGTTAACCATTTAGAGCCAGACCATTCAGGCTGTCTTGCCCGTATGGTTGAACTTTGCAAACCTGAAAAGATTTTCATTTCACCCATGGGAGCAAAGTCACTTGCCACTTTCTTTGACTGCAAAGACTGGCCTATAGTTATTGCAAATTCCGGAGATGAAATTTCCTTAGGTAAAAAAACTCTCCGTTTTTACGAAACCAAAATGCTCCACTGGCCTGACAACATGTTTACCTGCATACCTGAAGCTAAAATGCTTATTTCAAGTGATGCATTTGGACAGAACTGGGCAACCAGCGAAAGATTTGCAGATGAAGTAAGCAAAGAAAAAGTAACTGACCTTATGGCTCAGTACTATGCTAACATCGTCAATCCTTACTCTCCTAAAGTCACAAAAACCATTGAATTTTTAGAAAGTATTAACCTTGATATCGACACTCTTTGTCCTGACCACGGGTTGATGTTTAGAGGTGAAGATGTCGCGTATGCTTGTCAAAAATACGTAGAATACGCTGAGCAGAGAACCACAAACAAAGCTGTCATCATCTATGACACCATGTGGAAATCCACAGAGCGTATGGCTAATGCGATTGCTTCCGGCCTCGCAGACGAAGGTATCAGCGTTAGAATCATGAATGTGAAAGCTAACCATCATAGCGACATTATGTCTGAAGTTTTTGACGCAGGAGCAGTCATTCTTGGCTCACCTACTCATAACAACGGGATCCTTCCCGGCATGGCTGATGTTCTTACTTATGTTAAGGGTCTAAGACCTCAGAACAAAATAGGTGCTTGTTTCGGTTCATTCGGCTGGAGCGGAGAATGCGTTAAGATTCTCAGAGAATGGCTGGAAAAAATGAACATGGAAATTATTGATCCTAATATTAAGGTTAAAAACCGCCCTGATCATAAATCCTATGAGGAATGTTATGAACTGGGACGCGAAATCGCAAAAGCAATAAAAATTAAAAACGCCTAACTATTAGATAAATAGCGGGTGGAATTAATAGTTCCGCCCGCTTAACAAGGAGATCCACTTCATGGCAGTTGGACGGCAGGTAAAGAAAGCGGTCATGGTGGCCCTTGCAGATGAAAACTGGGAGCAGAAATTTTCTGAGCTCATGAAAGATCATCCAATGCAAACCCTCATTGCTCCCCTTTTTTCCTCTCTATGTGCTCCTTCTGAAATCGTCCGCTGGCACGGAGTTACATCCTTTGGGCAAGTCTTATGCAGGCTGTTTGCAGAAGATGATGCACGGGCTAGAATAGTCATGCGCAGAATAATGTGGATGCTTAATGAAGAATCAGGTGGATGCGGTTGGGGTGTACCTGAAGCAATGGGTGAAATTACTGCTTCAAATAAAGTTATGGCTGACGAATATGGCAGATTTCTTCTCAGCTATATTCATGAAGCGGAAGGAAAACCAGAAAATTTTCTTGAATTTACTCTGCTGCTTCGCGGAGCAATGTGGGGAGTTGCAAGACTTGCACAAAGCAGACCTGATATAGTTAACCCTGCAACAGATGATTTAATCAAATTTCTTGCAACTACTGACCCTGTGCTTGTTGGAATTGCCTGCTGGGCCCTTGGGGGGCTTAAAGCTAAGCAAGCTGTGCCGCAGCTTAAAAAGCTCACAGGCAATGGAAATATTATTAGTATTTATATGGACCGACAGCTTCAATCTTTGACTGTTGGCCAATTGGCGCAAGCGGCCCTAGAAAAAATTTCCGGGGAATAATTGTAACTCTGAACAAGGAGAGGAATGATGGATGTTCTTATGCTGTCAAGGCTTCAATTCGCCATGGCAACAATGTTCCACTTCATTTTTGTGCCCCTTACACTAGGTCTTTCAGTAATGGTTGCCATCATGGAAACCTACTATGTGCGCACAGGAAAAGAAGTTTATCTGAGGATGACTAAATTCTGGGGAAAATTGTTTGTTATTAACTTTGTCCTCGGAGTAGTAACCGGAATAACGCTTGAATTTCAATTTGGAACAAACTGGTCCAAATACTCTGAATATGTCGGAGATATTTTCGGATCACTGCTCGCCATTGAAGCAACAGTCGCCTTTTTTATGGAATCAACTTTCCTTGCCGCATGGATTTTCGGCTGGAAAAAACTTTCAGCTAAAATGCACTGTGCCTGCATATGGATCGTTGCAATCGCATCAAATATGTCAGCAGTTTGGATTATTCTTGCCAATGGCTGGATGCAGAACCCTGTCGGATACGTAATCCGCAACGGCCGTGCAGAGCTAGAAAATTTTATAACAGTTATTACAAACCCTTTCGCATGGTCACAGTTTTTACACAACGGATTCGGAGCGTTAGTAGTTGGAGGATTCTTCATTATGGGAATCAGTGCCTATCATCTGCTCCGCAAAAATGAAGTTGAATTCTTCACAACATCTTTCAAAATGGGTCTTGTTTGCGCTTTCATATTTTCCATTGCAGTTGCTGTGCAAGGACACGGACATGCTCAGGAAGTTGCACACGTTCAACCTGCAAAACTTGCTGCAATGGAAGCTCTCTGGGAAACAACAGACAGCGCACCAATGTACCTCCTTTCTGTGCCTAATGAAGCAAAAGAAGAAAATTCAATTGAACTTTTCGGCATCCCTGGCGGACTTAGCTTCTTAGCTTTCAACTCCTTTGATGCTCCGGTTAAGGGGCTTAAAGCATGGGCCAAAGAAGACCGCCCTCCAGTAACAGTTACATTCCTTGCTTTCCGCTTGATGGTCGGGCTAGGAACTCTATTCCCTCTCCTTTGCATATGGGCTTGGATTAAGAGAAAGAATCTGGTTGAAAACAAATTGCTACTTCGCGTAATGCTCTACTCTATTCCCCTTCCTTACATTGCCATTTGGGCAGGTTGGGCGATAGCTGAAGTAGGAAGACAGCCGTGGATAGTATACGGCATAATGAAAACCAGTGATGCGGTTTCTCCCATCGTGACAAGTCAGGTCGCATTTTCATTCATCGGGCTTACCCTGCTATACACAATACTCGGTACCTGCGAAATATTCCTGCTGACCAAATTTGCACGCAAAGGGCCTGAACCTGTGAAGGCTTAAGAGCTTTACTAAACTCTACAAGTCAAGGAGATAAACATGCTGGAAACTATATGGTTCTTATTATGGGGAGTGCTCTGGGCCGTCTATTTTATGCTTGACGGTTATGACCTCGGTCTAGGCGCAATGATGCCATTTCTCGCCAAAAACGAGAAAGATAAAAAAACAATCTTTAATGCAATGGGCCCTTTCTGGGACGGAAATGAAGTTTGGCTTATTACCGCAGGCGGAGTAACCTTTGCGGCTTTTCCAAAAGCTTATGCGGTAATGTTCAGCGGACTTTACACAGCTTTAATGCTGCTACTGATGGCCCTTATTATTCGCGGCGTTGCATTTGAATTTAGAGGGCTAGTCGAATCAGACGGCGCCCGCAAATTCTGGGATGCATGCATGGTCTTCGGTAGTGCTGTACCGGCCCTGCTTTTAGGTGTTGCATTTGCAAACATCTTTCAGGGAATCCCCATTAATGCTGAAGGCGTTTTTCAGGGCGGCTTGCTGACTCTGCTTAATCCTTACGGCCTTGCCGGTGGAGTTTTATTTGTACTGCTCTTCACACTTCATGGGTGCTTATGGCTTGCTGTACGTACTACAGGAGATCTGAATGAACGTGCAGGCAATATGGCTGCAGCCATTTGGCCTATCTTAGTTGCTGTATACGTTGCTTTCCTTGCTCTTACCGGTATTTATACCAAGCTGCTAAGCAACTATCTTGCACACCCTATTCTGTTATTGATTCTGCTTGTACCGATCTTTGCAATTGTTAAGACCCGTACACTCATCTCTGCTCAGAAATGGTGGAAAGCATGGGCCAGCTCAGCACTGCTCATCGTTTCAACCACCTTATTCGGAGTTATAGGATTATTCCCAGCACTACTGCCTTCAAGCATTAATCCGGCATTCTCCATAACTATCTATAACGCGGCTTCAAGTCAGCTGACTCTTAAAATCATGTTGACAGTAGCCCTAGTAATGGTGCCAATTGTAATTATATATCAATTCTGGATGCACAAGTTTTTTGCAACCAAGATAACCGACGAAGATCTCGGTTATTAGGCAACCATTTAAAAATGTTGGAGAGTTAATAACATGTCCAATAAAGTTCTTGAAAAAGCATTGAATGAACATTTGAACGCTGAATTCTACTCTGCTTATCTATACCTTTCCATGTCCGCTTACTTTAGCGACATCGGACTGAGCGGGTTTGCGAACTGGATGAGAGTTCAGGCACAGGAAGAACAGTTCCATGCCACAAAATTCTATGACTACATAATTCAGCGCGGTGGAAAGGTTCTACTGACTGCGATTGAAGGTCCAGAAGCCGAGTGGAAAAGCCCTCTTGATGCCATTAAAGCAGTTCTTGAGCACGAGCAGAAAGTTACCTCACTTATCAATAACCTGATTAATCTGGCTATTGATGAAAGAGATCACGCTACCAACATCTTCCTGCAATGGTTCGTAACAGAACAGGTTGAAGAAGAAGACAACGTGAATGAAGTACTGAATAAGCTCAGACTTACCGGCGGCGAAGGCAACGGTATGTTCGCTCTTGATAAAGAACTAAGCTCACGTGTTTTCACTCCTCCAACCACTGCATAAGTTCTACTATTAAAGACCTAACTAAATCCCCCTTGAGGCTTAGTGCTTCAAGGGGGATTTTTGTTTTTCCACCAACCGGACCTGAGTCGGCTTATTCATGTCCGCGTTATTCAATATTCTTTCCTTATAGAGCAAACGTCACGCCCTAAAGTACAGAGCAGTTCTGTATTTTATTCAGGTACGGCAATAAGGAGAGGAGCATAATTTGAATAGGCTAAATAGTTACTGGTTGCGCAAAAAAGAGAATGAAGAGTTATCGACAAGTGCCCGTTTGTATAGAAACTCTATGAGACCGGAAGAGCAACTCAATGAAATGTATGAGGTGATGCAAAACGTAGGACTGGGCGAAGAGTTTGATCCTGACGATCTTTCCACTCTTTTCGCTGACTTCAGTAATGATGAAAAAATGTACCCAAGCATGATGAAGCCCGAACGCCGTAAACTGTGGGATCAGCGCAAGCAACAGATGGAGCAAATTCAAGAAAGGCAAAAGAATGCTAAACGGCAGCTCCATGCACAATTTATGGTTAAAAACCCAGAGCTTCCGTTAGCGAAAGAACTGCGCAAAACGGAGTACGGTCAGGGATTAATGGCAGAAATGGCGACAAAACAGCCGAGAAAGCCTGAAACAGGCACAGGACAAACCATTACCGATGAGCAGAAAAGGGATTCAGTTAATATGGGGCCGATTCAACAGCTTGAAACTAAGCCGTTTACTGTTCCTGATATGGATGAGCCTTTCTCACTGGTTGCAACAGAAAGAGATAAAAACGGCAGAATTATCAAAAAAGCATTAGCTCTCACACCGCAGCCGATTCTGCGTGAATATGAGTATGACAACAATGGCAGACTCAGCAAAGTTTTATGTGAAGGGGCTATC